>MWEV01000075.1 GCA_002071245.1 Deltaproteobacteria bacterium ADurb.Bin026 | reverse complement strand
GAAAAGGAAGAAGACCAGATTGTATTGAGGAAGATCGACACCATCCTTTCACAGATCATGGAAACCGGGTAATTCCATGCATATATGGTCTCAACGCATCGGGTACGTTTATTTTGCCATCTATTGTTTGGTAATTTTCCATAACAGCCATTACTGTCCTGCCGATAGCAAGACCTGAACCGTTTAAGGTGTGAACAAATTCTGTCTTTCCGTTCTTTTTCCTGTACCTGATTTTTGCGCGTCTTGCCTGAAAGTTCTCAAAATTACTGCATGAAGATATTTCCCTATAAACATCCTGCCCTGGCAACCATACCTCAATATCATAGGTTTTGGCAGAGGAGAATCCAAGATCTCCGGTACATAACGCTGAAACCCTGTAGTGGATGTTAAGTCTTTTCAGTACGTCTTCTGCATCGAGCAACAACCCTTCGAGTTCATTATATGAGTTGTCGGGGTGTGTAAACTTTACCAGTTCGACCTTATTGAACTGGTGCTGCCGTGTAAGTCCTCGTGTATCTTTGCCATGGGCGCCTGCCTCCTTCCTGAAACACGGGGTATAGGCAACGAACTTTATGGGGAGTTCTTCTTCCTTCAAGATTTCATCGTTGTAAATGTTCGTAACAGGCACCTCAGCCGTAGGAATGAGAAAATAATCCAATCCGTCAATCTTAAACAGTTCTTCTTCGAATTTCGGCAATTGACCTGTACCTGTCATGGCTTCTCTGTTTACCATGAAAGGAGGGAGTACCTCAATGTATCCATGTTCCCTTGTGTGGAGGTCGAGCATAAAATTGATCAACGCCCTCTCGAGGAGTGCCCCAAATGATTTATATAGGGTAAATCTCGAGCCCGTTATCTTAGCAGCCCTTTTAAAATCAAGTATATCAAGACTTTCTCCGATATCCCAGTGCGCTTTAGGCTGAAAATCAAAAGCAGGTTTTTCACCCCAAAATTTTACGATCTGATTATTTTCCTCGTTGTGCCCCACTGGAACAGAATCGTGTGGGATGTTAGGCATGATAAGAACAAGGTTATTCCATTCGTTTTCTGTTGTCTTAAGCTGCTGCTCTGTGTCTTCAATCTGCTTTCCGATACCCCTTAAATGTTCAATCTTGTCCTGTGGGTGTGAACCTGTCTTTTTCAATCGTGCTATCTCATTGGATAGCTCGTTCCTTATATTTTTCATCTTTTCCGATTCCTGAATAAGCCTCCTTCTGTTTTCATCAACCTTAAGAAGCGTTTCCATGTCAAATGAAAATCCCCTTTTTTCGAGGCTTTCATACACTATCTCTGTTTTTTCCCTTATTATCCTTGGGTCAATCATTTAATCCTCCATTACGTATTTGTTGAATTCTATCGGTTTATAAGTATATACCGTACCATTTAAGGTGTAAATAGGTTGTCCCTCAACAAGGATTTGTACCTTCTTTGCATCTTTCAAGCTAAGTAAAAAAGAGTTAACCATTGAATAGACCTTCGTTATCTCTTTGGCAGGGCTTGTTTTATCTCCAAGAACATCCCTGGAAAGATTAAGGTATATGGTAGCTTCTGTATTGGTCAAAAAGTCGCTAAGGGTGGTATTTTCAGGGATAGCGCCTTCTTTTTTTAATTCCCCTATAATAATTTGAGATTTTTCAATGTCACTGAGACCTTTCTTTACTTCTAATGTCCTTTTTTCAAACTTGCCTGTGTCCTTGGCGTAACACAAAAAGATTTCGCTCTTTTCAGATGGAATGATGTCAATAATGGATTTTCTTTGCCACAGATGTATGTCTTTGCTTAACATGATTATTATAAAAAGAATAGCAACGACAATAATTAATACCACGAGACGCTTATTGTGTTTTTTCGGCTTCAATAATCTTTCGTTTTGCAGCATATCGTTCATATCCAGTTATGCCAGAGAAAAAATTTCCTTAACAAATGTCTTAAGCTTCACCCTTCAGACCCTTATAAATCATGAGGACGTATTTCCTTCAATAGGTCCGACGATTTCATTACTCTGAATATCGGGTAAATAGCGGAATTTCTGTAAGCATTAAGCGTATTTTCATGAATTTCTCTCTTAAAGGCAGCACTTAAATCCTCAAGAATTATTGTATAAAAATCATGACAGACCGCATCAAATGCAGTTGCGAGGACACAAAAGTGTGTATTGATTCCCCCGACAAGGACTGTATCGATACCCATTGTTCTGAGTGTTTGGTCTAAATCTGTCTTAAAAAAGGCACTGAACCGTCTTTTTTCGAGAATGATATCAGTCGCCTGAGGTTCTATGTCCTTAAGCGGCATTGTGCCTGTCGTACCCCTTATCGCATGAGGCTTCATCCTTCCTTTAAAAATGAAATCATCCATCAAAAAGCTGTCGCATGCAAATATGACAGGGATTAACATGACCCTGCAGGTGTGAAGAAAGTCCCTAACATGCGGAATAATCTTTTCCTCCTCTTTTTCCCCTGTCCTTTCTTTGTCATAGTTTCCTTCAAGCATATCAACTATAATAACTGCTGGTTTCAATTTTCTCCCTCCATATGGATTTGAATCTTTAAATTCTTCACGTTACACCGCAAAAGGATTTCACGATTCAAGCGGTTGGGGCGAGAGTGATTCTCTTTGTCTATTAAACCCTTGAATCATTTGTATTCGTTACCGCCTTTTCAAGCTTCTTTATTTCTCTTTTTTTTATCTATGAGCCATTTTCGTTTCACAACCCACATTCAACAATCCTCGATGCCCTTCCCCCTCTTTTATTCCTTCAGATTTGATAAAAAAAGTCTTTTAAAATTCTCCAGTATACAGGACGAAACTTCAATCACATCTTTGTTTTTTATTTGTGCAATCCTTTCTATTGTATATTTCACATAATGAGGTTTGTTTCTCTTGCCTCTGAAAGGGTGTGGCGTTAAAAAGGGTGCATCTGTTTCTGCGAGCAAACTGCCCATCGGGATATATCGTACAACCTCCGCAAGCCTCTGTGTGTTGCTGTATGTGATTGTTCCCGGGATGGATATATAAAATCCAAGGTCGAGCATTTTTCGGGCAGTGTCGAGACTATAGGAATAGCAGTGAATTACACCTCCGGCATCACTCCGATCGGTTTCTCTAAGAATTTTTACGGTTTCCTCCTCTGCGTTTCTCGAGTGAATAATCACAGGGAGTTTTGCCTGTCCTGCCAATGCCAACTGTTTTATGAATGCATCTATCTGTATTTCTTTAGGGGAGTAATTCTTGAAAAAATCGAGTCCAATCTCGCCGTATGCAACAATCTTTTTGTGTGCAAGCACCCGGTTGATCTTTGGTATGAGGCCCTCTTTTAAGTCCTTACTGTTATGGGGATGAATGCCTACAGCGCCATAAACAAATGGATATTCCTGAATGATATCTATGACCTTTTCAAAATACCTCTCCTCTGTGCCAACAGTGAGGATATACGATATGCCCTCGTTTATGCAATCTTCTATAACCTTTTTCCGGTCTTTTTCGAAGTCCTCCATCTCGAGATGACAGTGTGAATCAACAAGCATGCGTTATATATATCATAAAAAGACGTAATAACCAACGTTCAAACACTAAATCAACGTCATCGGAAGGAAAATCCTGTTCGAATTCAAAAAGTATAAACGTTCGATTAAATGTTAGTATATTTCGAACGGTTGTTTATATAATACGAACTATGCCTTTTCTTTTCGTGCGTATTGACTTGACTATCAAGCTACGCTCAATGGTATTATATACAATCCCTTGGTTGAAATATCGTGAATCAGGAAAGGGCCAGCAATGGGTTTGAAATACATTACAGATGCGAATATCAAGCTGATCATGGTTGGTGGAAAGGGCGGTGTTGGCAAAACAACCTGCGCATCGGCTATCGCAGTGAAGATTGCACAGAACGACAAAAAAGTACTTTTGATTTCGAGTGACCCCGCACCATCTTTGTCCGATATCTTCGAGACTGACATAGGAAGTAAAGAGACCAGGATCGACGATGTCCTTGAATTGTATGGACTTGAGATTTCTTCAGACGTTGTTTTGATGAAATGGAAGGAGAGGTTCGGCAAGGAGATCCATGAGGTGATATCGTCATTTGCTAATGTGGATTACGATTTTGTTGATTACATCGGTACTGCACCAGGTATAGAAGAAGAGTACATGCTGAGCTTTATAATTGAACTCGTTGAAAGTGGTAAATACGATGTGGTGGTCTGGGATACAGCGCCGGCAGGACATACACTCAGGCTGCTTCATCTGCCCCATCTATTCCTGAAACACCTTGAAGCTGCCACAAAGTTTTACATGAATATGTACAGTTACCTTGAAAAGATCAAAGACATGGCCGGGTTAAAAAGTTCGAAGAGGACGCTTCTTGAAATAATCGGAAGCTGGGAGGTGCTATCCGAGAGGATCGTCGATTTTATAAGGGACAAAAATCTTACAAAGTATATCATAGTAACGATTCCCGAAGCGCTCGGTGTTAAATTAACCGAAAGGGTAGTAAAGGAGTTGGAAGAAAATGGATTGAGGGTCGAAAACATCATCATAAACCATGTGGTAAAGGATGCGGATTGTGTTTTCCATGTGTCACGCCAAAAGATGCAACATCATTACATTGAGCTTATAAAGGAAACATACATTGATGCAAATATTACCATACTATATCTGTCGCCGGAAGAGGTTAAGGGCATGGAAAGGATAAAGGGCGTTGCCAGAGAACTTTTTGAACAGGCAGAGTATAGCAGATAGAGTTACATGCATGCAAAGAGGGATTGGGGCAAAGATCAGAGTCACGGGCGGCAGTTTAAAAGGCAGAATCATAAATGTCAGACAGAACAGTGTTGCGCGATACACATCCTCGAAGGCGAGAGAAGCGATATTTTCGATGCTTGGTGATATAAACGGTCTAAAAATCCTCGATATATTTGCCGGCTCAGGTATATTTGCCATCGAGGCGATAAGTAGAGGCGCAAGGTCGGCAACCTGTATTGAAAAGAATAAATACATGGCCGATACACTTCAGACAAATCTCAACACACTTTCTTTGGAAAAACATTGTTTTGTTTTGAACATGGATGTAAGATATGCAATCCCTTTTCTTTATAAAAGGGCGTCGAACTATGATATAATTTTTATGGATCCGCCATATGAACAGGATCTTATTGCAGATACGATGTTGTTGTTAAATGAATATGTAATTTACAATAAAGGCTCTATATGTATACTGGAATATTCAAAGAGGGAGTCCCTTTCCATTCTGATGGCAGAAGGTTGGAATGAAAGGACGACCAGACGATACGGCGATACGTTAATAAGTTTTTTGAACATTGCTTGAGATGTACCAGGGGTTAGGAATGGGTGATTATAGGTCGGGCATTCTAAATGAAGATGAAAATTCAACAGCAGAGAGGGGTGTAACATGAAACAGAGGATTGCGGTTTATCCTGGTTCTTTCGATCCGATTACATACGGTCATATGGATATTTTATTCAGAAGCCTTGAGCTTTTCGACAAGGTTATTATGGCGGTTGCATACAATATTGAAAAAAAAGGCCTTTTTACTGTAGAGGAACGTAAGGATATTATCAGAGAGGCAGTGAAAGGCAACGAGCATGTAATTGTAGACAGTTTCGAAGGGTTACTTGTTGATTATGTCAAGAAGGTAAATTCAAGGTTTGTTGTCAGGGGATTGCGCGCAATGAGTGATTTTGAGTACGAATTTCAGATGGCATCCATGAACAGGAATCTCAACAAAGATATGGACACGATATTTATGATGACAAGCAAAGATTATTTCTTTATAAGTTCAAGAACCATCAAGGAGGTTGCCAGCTTTGGGGGAAACGTTGATGGTCTTGTGCCGCCTGTCGTCGCAAAATGCCTTAAGGAGAAGTTTTTCAATACATGAAATTACATGTTGAAACGAGATATATTCTCTGTGTATTTCTTGTTTTAGTGACATTATTTTTTTTAACCCCTGCCTATGTCCATGCAGGCGATATACACATAATAAAGATTCAAAGTCCCATTCAACCCCCTGTTGCAGGGTTTATATCAGAATCAATAACAAAGGCGGAGCAACTGAAAAGCGATGCCCTTGTTATTATGCTTGACACCCCAGGTGGCCTTGATACGTCGATGAGGGATATTGTCAAGGCAATCATGGAGTCTGAAATCCCTGTTGTAGTTTATGTGCATCCTTCAGGTGCCCGTGCTGCATCTGCGGGGAGCATTATTCTACTTGCATCGCATATTGCCGCTATGACGCCAGGTACAAATGTCGGTGCTGCGCACCCCGTGTCCATTGGAAAGGATAAGGTTGACAAGGAAATGATGGATAAGGTTGTCAAGGACGCCGAGGCATATGTTAGGAGTATTGCGGCAAAAAGAGAAAGGAATATCGAATGGGCTGCAAAGGCGGTGCTTGAGAGCGCGTCCATACCTGCAAAGGATGCGCTTGAAAAAAACGTTATAGATGTTATTGCGGATAATGTGGATGAACTTTTGCAAAAGATTGACGGAAAAACCGTTGAAACAAAGAAGGGCAAGGTTTTATTGAAACTAAAAGGCAAAAACAAGGTAGAGATGGATATGCCTTTTAAATATAAGTTCCTTTCTTATTTAAGCGACCCGAATGTTGCTTACATATTAATGATGATAGGGGTTTATGGTATACTGTTCGAGATATACAGTCCGGGCGCTATCTTTCCTGGTGTTGCTGGTGGCATATCAATCATCCTTGCGCTTTACGCATTTCAGACTATACCCATAACATTTGCCGGTGTTTTCTTGATCCTTCTCGGTATAGTATTTTTTATACTGGAGCTAAAGATAATCAGTCACGGTGTATTGGGTATAGCAGGAATAATCTCGATAATAATTGGTTCGGTGATGCTCATCGACCTTCCAAGGAGTATCTTTGCCATTTCCTGGAAGAGCATTGTAGCAGTAGCCATTCTCTCTGGTATATTTTTCTTTGGTGTGTTATCGTATGCAATAAAGGCGCAGTTAACTAAAGTAAAAACGGGCAAAGAAGGCCTTATCGGTGAAACAGGGACAGCCGTGACGGATGTTTTTGAAGACGGAAAGGTATTTTTGCATGGAGAATTATGGCATGCAAAAAGTGATGAGCCCATCGATAAGGGAGAGCGTGTGATTGTTACAGGTGTGGATGGTCTTTTGCTTTTAATTAAAAAAGGAGGGCATTTATGATACCGATTTATCTTTTTGTTATCGTCATAATAGTGTTTTTTCTTGCAAGCGCAATAAAGATACTAAACGAATATGAAAGGGGGGTTGTATTCAGACTCGGCAGGGTACTGGGCAATCCAAAGGGTCCTGGCCTTATCATCCTTATACCAATTATAGACAAGATGGTAAAGGTGAGTCTGAGGACTGTGGTGCTTGATATTCCCCCGCAGGACGTAATTACAAAGGACAACGTGTCGATAAAGGTCAATGCAGTTGTATATTTCAGGGTAATAGATGCATTGAAGGCAATTATTGATGTTGAAAATTATCTTTATGCGACAACCCAGCTATCACAGACCACGCTCAGGAGTGTGCTGGGGCAGGCGGAGCTTGATGAGCTTTTGTCACACAGGGAAAAAATTAACGATAGATTGCAGGAAATCCTCGACATGCACACTGAATCGTGGGGAATCAAGGTGTCCAACGTTGAGGTAAAGAATGTCGATTTGCCTCAGGAGATGCAGAGGGCAATAGCCAGACAGGCGGAAGCAGAACGAGAAAGGAGGGCAAAGATCATCGGTGCAGAAGGTGAATATCAAGCATCAACGAAACTATCCGAGGCATCTGATATACTCTCAAAGAACCCAATGGCATTACAACTCCGTTATCTGCAAACCTTGATTGAAATCTCTACTGAAAAGAACTCGACCATAATTTTTCCGATACCGATTGACCTCATAAAATCCTTTATGGAGAAGGATAAAAAATGAAAAAGGTTTTTGTTGTTTTACTTATACTACTGTTTTGGGCGACATTAACGGATGCGCGCACGGTTCAGAAAAAGAAGGTGCCAGCCCAAAAAAAGGTTTCAACATCTAAAATCAATACGGAAAAAGAGGAACCTTACAAATCATATATAGTCGTTGAAAGCTCAACAGGCAAAGTGCTCGAAGGTGAAAACATACGTGCAAAACGTCCGCCGGCAAGTGTCACCAAACTTATGCTTGCATATGTTGTGTTAGACAAGGTTGCGAAAGGTGAAATCAATTTAACGGACAAGGTGACCACGTCAAAAGATGCATCTAAAATAGGTGGCAGCCAGGTGTATCTCAAAGAGGGCGAGGTTTTTACGCTGGAAGAGATGATGAAGGCTATACTCGTTGCATCAGGAAATGATGCTGCATATGCTGTAGCTGAACACGTAGCGGGCAGCAAGGATGAATTTGTGAGGTTGATGAATGAAAAGGCGAAATCCCTCGGTATGACCGACTCGGAGTTTCATTCTCCCCATGGGCTACCGCCTTCAGCGGGCAAAGAGGAAGATATCTCAACATGCAATGACCTTGTTATCCTGGCAAGGGAACTGCTGAAGTATCCGAAACTCCTCGAATGGACATCGATCAAATCCGAAGGCTTCAGGGACAACAAATTTATTATGAACAACCACAATAAGCTTCTCATGAAGATGCCGAATCTTGCGGATGGGATGAAAACGGGTTATTACAGAGAGACAGGCTTTAATGTTGTAGCAACCGCTAAAAAGGGGGATCTTCGGTTTATAGTTGTGGTGATGGGAAGCCCAAGCGCCAAAATAAGAGACAATGTAGCAATGGAAAAATTCAAAAGGGCATTTTCCCAATACAAAATTTTAAGCGTGGTGAAAAAGGGCGAGATCATAGATAGAGACATTATCCTTGCGGATGGAAAATATAGAAAGATAAAAGGGGTCGCCAATGTAAATTTTGTTTACCCTATTATGAACGACAAAAAGGGGACGGTTAAGAAGGAGATCGCCATACCCGAAAAAATTTCAGGTGAGATAAAAGAGGGTCAAAAATTGGGTGAACTTGTGATAAAGTTTGAAAATGAACAGATAGGAAAGGTTGATATTGTTTCGCCTACATATGTACCGAAAGCAAACCTTTTTACAAGGCTCATAAGGAAGATGGGCTTTAATCTATAGAGATGAGGTTTTATATAAATGGATAAACAATTTACGATGTTAAAAGGTAAAGAGATCATCGTTGGTATTACGGGTGGAATTGCAGCTTATAAAACAGCAGAATTGGTGAGGGAGCTTACAAAAAAGGGTGCAAATACCCATGTTGTAATGACAAAGAATGCTATGGAATTTGTAACTCCGCTTACATTTCAGACCATTTCCGGCAATCCCGTTATCCATGAAATGTTTGAACTTTTCAGAGGTTCAAAGATCGGGCATATTGCACTTTCAGATATTGCAGACCAAATGGTGATAGTGCCTGCAACTGCCAATATCATAGGGAAAATAGCAAACGGTATAGCAGATGATTTCTTGACGACAATGGCAATGGCCACAACGGTCCCGATCCTTTTTGTTCCATCGATGAATACAAAGATGTGGGAAAGCAAGATGGTACAGATGAATATAGAGAAATTGAAGGATGCGGGGTATGATTTTCTTGAACCAGGGGTTGGTGACCTTGCCTGTGGGACGTCTGGGAAGGGAAGACTTCCTACTATCGGAGATATCCTTGAAAAGATGGAAGATATCTTTACTATAAAAGACCTTGTAAATGAAAGAATCCTTGTAACTTCCGGACCTACGGCCGAGTTTATTGACCCTGTCAGATGTATTACGAACAGATCGTCGGGCAAGATGGGTTATGCGATAGCGAAAATAGCTCGCAGAAGAGGTGCAGAGGTGATCCTTATTACTGGGCAGACCCATCTGCCACAACCAAGAAACGATATCGAGGTTGTTGAGGTTGTTACAGCATGCGAAATGAGGGATGCCGTTATGGAGCATTACAGGGCATGCACGGTCATTATAAAGGCCGCTGCAGTGGCAGACTTCAAATGTTCCACTGAAAATTGCAACAAAATAAAGAAAAAAGGTGATGAATCCACAATGCTGTTAGAACTCACAAAAAATCCCGATATCATTGGAGAACTGGGGATGCTAAAGGAAAACAGGATTCTCGTGGGGTTTGCGGCTGAAACAGAAAATCTGCTCGAAAACGCCTCGGAAAAACTAAAAAAGAAAAATCTTGATCTAATCATTGCGAACGATGTGAGCAAAAGTGATATAGGTTTCGGTTCCGATAATAACGAGGTTATAATAATAGAGGTTTCGGGAAAGACAAGACATGTCCCGATAATGTCTAAAGAGGAAATAGCGAATATCATTTTTGATTCTATCAAAAAGATCATAAAGAAGCGAAAAGTTGTAAAAGACGATTGGTATTGATAGTGCAGTTGATAGTGGCTTGCGGATAATAAAGGCAAATGCAGTAAAGAAAATGGATACTGAAATTCAAAATTCAAAACTCAAAATTCAAAATTTATATATTGATCTCGTTATGTTTTTGTTGACGCTTGCGCTTATATCCTCGTCAACGGTGTATGCAAAAGAAAACAGCACAGCAGAGGTTGTTGAACGGGTTAGCAAGGCGATAGTAAATATAAAAACAGAAGAACTCACAAAGGTCTCCGGCGAAGAAAAGAAGACCTCATTTATGAAAAAAATTATTGCAGGCGAAGACGATGAGGAAGAATCAATTGAAAATATAGGCTCCGGGGTGGTGCTCGACGTCAAAGGCATAATAGTAACAAATGAACATCTCATTTCCAGGGCGATAGGCATAAAGGTTAAATTTATCAATGGCAAAGAATACGATGCCTTTGTGTTGGGGAGCGATCCTGAATATGATATTGCCCTTCTCAAGGTTACGGATGAAGATGATTTTCCTTTTTTAAAGGCAAACAGGAACAAAAAGATAAAGGTCGGTGAAAAGGCTATAGTTATAGGGAATCCATACGGACTCTCGAGTTCGGTGACAGTGGGTGTGGTAAGTGCTATAGGTAGAAACCTCAAGATAGATGAACGGGCCTATGTAAACCTTATTCAAACGGATGCATCGATAAATCCGGGAAACAGCGGGGGTGCACTTCTTGACGGTGACGGAAATCCCATAGGTATTGTTACTGCGATATACGGCGAAGGTAAGGGGATTGGATTTGCCATACCTATAGAAGACGTTATGGTCATGGTGTCTGAATTTTTACAAACAGGTTCGAAACGACCGGTTTTCGGCCTGTTTGTAGATAAGAAAAAGGACGAAAAGGGCACATACCTTTATGTGAAGAGTATAATACCTAAAAGTCCTGCTGAGAAATATGGTTTAAGGGTTGGCGATAGAATTGTCGAAATTAACAAAAAAAGGATAAAAGAAAGCATAAAACTGCATAGTGTTTTTAAGGGCATCAAAAAAGATGTTACCATGCAGCTTAAGGTATTGAAAGGCACCAAGGCATATTTTATAAATATTGACGACAAAGACATTGAGTCTTTCCATTTTTCACCTGTTGATGAACTTCTGTGCAACATGAGGGTTTCGGACATTAAGGGTTACCCGAAAATGAAGTTCAAGCTCAAGGATAAAAATGGGGTTGTTGTGACAAAGGTTTACAAAGGAGGGGTTGGCGAGAAGTGTGGTCTACGAGACGGAGATGTCATTATAAAGATCAATAACTATAAAATTGC
>MWEV01000074.1 GCA_002071245.1 Deltaproteobacteria bacterium ADurb.Bin026 | reverse complement strand
CTTTCTTTACTTTCTCGTAAAGCCTTTTCAAAACGCATTAGCTCTGCTTTTGATTTTTCAAGTTCTTTGATTTTCAGTTTAAGGTCGGACAGTTCGTTTACCATTCATCTCCCTGATCTTCGTTAGGAATACAAATATTTTATCTGTTTTCTTATATTTGTTAAACATATTTATCAAAAATCTACAATACAATCCCATACTCATACAATTGAAATAAACAAGCAAACGAAAATAACGTTTTTCCAAGCATTCTCGCATTGACAATCACAATGCACAGTGTATAAAATGAACTGCATACAGAAAAATAATATTTTAACTTGAAACAAAACAGAAACTGATTGATCCAGAAATATTAAAAATGGAAAAAAGAAAAACAAAAAAAATTAAAATTGGCAACATTTCAATCGGTGGAGATAGCCCCATTGCAGTCCAATCGATGCTTAAAACAGATCCTGAAAACATCCAGAAAACATTAATTCAGGCAACAGAACTGAAAAAGGTTGGATGTGAACTTATCAGGATGGCTTTACCATATGAGGATTCCTGTAAAATAATACCTTTTTTCAAAAAAGAAATCGGCGTACCCTTAATTGGAGATATCCACTTTAACCATAAAATCGCTCTTAAGGCTATGGAATCTGGCATTGACGCTATAAGAATAAACCCGGGCACTATAAACAATGTCAGAAAGGTTAAGGAGATAGGAAATATTGCAAGGGAAACAAAAACCCCGTTGCGCATAGGTTTCAACGTAGGCTCTGTTGAAAAAAAGATTCTTAAAAAATATGGTAAACCAAATGCAGATGCAATGGTTGAAAGCGCATTATATTACGTAAAGCTTTTTGAAGATATAGGGTGGACTGAACTAAAGGTATCCCTCAAGGCCTCTGACATTTTCCAAACAGTTGAGGCATATAAAAAATTTTCAGACCGATCCGATTATCCACTACATATCGGCATTACTGAGGCTGGTCCTGTTTTTTCGGGTGTGATTAAATCCTCCATCGGGATCGGCATACTATTATATGAAGGCATCGGCGACACCATAAGGGTTTCATTGACAGGCAATCCAGTACTCGAAGTGGTAGCAGCCTATCATATTTTGAGAAGCATGGGACTAAGAAAACGGGGTATCAACATCATATCCTGTCCCACATGCGGCAGATGCAAGACAAATCTGATGGAGATTGTAGAGGATTTCGAAAAAGAAACCGGCCACTTTGAAGGACATCTGAACGTTGCCATTATGGGGTGCGAAGTAAACGGGCCAGGAGAAGCAAAAGAGGCAGACATAGGCATTGCGTTCGGTGCAAACAAGGCAGTTCTTTTTTCAAAAGGTGTCGTCATAAGAAACAACATCCCGAAAGAAATTGCCAAAGACTTGCTTAAAGAAGAGATTTACAATATCTCAACAACATAAAACAGTCATTGGTTCGATATCAATGCCTTTCTTACAAAAAGCATCCTCTGAATAACAGTGACATGAGTTAATACGGCAAGTATTAAAACAATATACGGTAAAACATTAAAAAGCAAACCAATAAACAACAGAACCAAACGTTCCGGCCTTTCCAACACGCCTGTATTGCATTTCACTGAAGATGCCTCAGCCCTCGCCTTGACATAAGGAATAATCGCGATACCTATTGTGGCGAAAAAAGTTACAACCATATAGAAGGTGTCTTTGGAAAACAAAAAATAGACAAAAACCCCGAGCATCAAAAAAAGGTCAGTGTATCTATCCAGAACAGAATCTAAAAAACCACCAAATATCGTAACATTGTTGGTGCTTCTTGCTATCGCACCATCCATCAGATCAAAAAAACCGGTAAAAAAAAGGAACACGGCTGCAGCAACCAAATGATTAAATGCTATAAGAAAAGATGTAACAATACCAAACAATAAACCACAAATGGTAAATATGTTTGGATTTAGTTTTGAGCCTTTAAAAAAGAAGGTGTAAATCTTCAGGATAAAGGGGTCAAGGGCATGGCCTATCTTTGCACTAATCACATGCGATGCCTATCTTTCCCTTTCGCCTCTTATGAAAGCCTCAACCATTTCTCTTGCTTCGTTGTCAGGAAACTGGTTAAAGGGATGTTTCATTGTGTAGGCTGATATAGATTCCAACACCCCGCCTATCTCCCTATCTCTTGCAACTTTGCAGCACCTTATGGCATCAATCATACAGCCCGCACTATTTGGAGAATCCTCTACAGAAAGTCTAAGTTCAAGGTTTATCGGCACATCGCCAAAGATTCTGCCCTCTATTCTTATAAAACATACCTTATTGTCGTTTTGCCAGGGTACATAATCAGACGGCCCTATATGAATATCCTCAGATAGCATGGGCATGTTTAACGACGATTGAACAGCCTCAGTTTTTGAAATTTTCTTTGAAACAAGCCTATCTCTATTGAGCATATTCAGAAAATCAGTGTTTCCTCCGGTATTCAATTGATATGTCCTGTCAATCTTAACACCCCTGTCATCAAATAACTTTACGAGCGATCTATGGATAATCGTGGCACCGATCTGTGATTTAACATCATCACCCACTATTGGAATATTCTTTTCTTCAAACCTTTTAATCCATTCCTTATCAGAAGCTATAAAAACTGGAATACAGTTTATAAGGCTAACACCGCTTTCCAGGCAGCAATTTGCATAAAAACGTGATGCCTCTTCTGAACCAACGGGCAAATAGTTGACCAATATTTCAACGTTTTTCTCTTTAAGTACTGAAATCACATCTTCCGGTTCTTTATCTGATAGAACGAATGTCCTATTCTCTGGATAATTTTTCATATGTGGAGAGATACCATCAAGAACATGCCCCATTGAGACTAAAACATCTGAAGCAGGTACATCTTTTTCAATTGTCTTGGTACAGTTTGGGTTAGCAAATATCGCCTCCTCTACGGGTCTTCCTACCTTTCTTCTGTCAACATCGAAGGCAGCTACCACCTTTATGTTTTTGGGCGTATAGCCACATATTTCATAGTGCATTAGGCCAATTACTTCGTCCTTCTTTTTTGAATAATAACTAATACCCTGTATCAGCGAACTCGCACAATTACCAACGCCAACGATACCAATGCGTATCTCTCCCATCCTGACCTCTTTTTATTTTTTTTCTTTTAAAATATTTGTCCTAAAAAGTCAAAATAAAATATGGGGTTTTATTTTCTATAATGTCTCTTACCCTCTTCATAAAGGTCATTCCCATAAATGTCATTTATAACAAACAAGGGCATATCCTTTACTTCAAGCCTTACAACCGCTTCTGGACCAAGGTCTTCATAGGCTATCGCCCTTGAAGAAACCACACTCTTGGATAAAAGGGCTCCAGCTCCACCGGTTGCTCCAAAATATACAGCCTTGTGTGTTTTTATTGCATCTCTTACAATCTGAGACCTTTTACCTTTTCCTATCATACCCTTTAACCCTAAAGAAAGCATTTTCGGGGAATAGGCATCCATCCTCGAACTCGTAGTAGGTCCACACGCTCCTATCACCCTGCCAGGAGGTGCAGGAGACGGCCCACAATAATAAATCACTTGACCTTTTATATCGAGAGGAAGTTCTTCTCCCTTTTCGAGGGCATCTATAAATCTTTTATGTGCTGCATCCCTTGCGGTAAATATGTAACCACTTAAAAACACCTTTTCCCCCGCCCTTAACCCTTCAATAACATAGTCTTCCAGAGGAGTTTTGATCCTTTTGATTTCCATAATTCACCTCGTTTTATATCTATAGCGCACCCACACCTGCGCATTTCGAGTCAGATTATCACTTCCTTGATCCTGTGCGCATGACACTGGATATTAACAGCAACAGGAAGTGATGCAATATGGCATGGTAGCATCTTTACATGAACATCAAGGGTTGTAACTGTACCTCCATATCCCTGTGGACCAATTCCGGTCTTATTTATTTCGTCGATAAGCTCCAGTTCGAGCACAGCGATATCTGGGTCTTCATTTCTTGTACCAAGGGGAACCATCAATGCCTCTTTTGATAACAGAGCAGATGATTCAAAGTTACCTCCAATGCCGACGCCAACAATAATCGGAGGGCAAGGGTTCGGACCCCCTTTGTTGACCATGTCGAGTACAAACGATTTTACGCCATCTTTACCCTGCGAAGGAACAAGCATTCTAACCTCACCATAGTTCTCGCTCCCGCCGCCTTTCGGCAGAGCAATGATCTTTAATCGATCTCCTTGAACAATTTTCGTATGAATGATCGGGGGCGTGTTATCCCCTGTGTTTTTCCTTGTAAACGGGTGACAGCATGATTTCCTTAGATATCCGTTTTTATAACCCCTTCTTACACCTTCGGTTATTGCCTCGGTTAGCAGGCCACCTGTGATGTGAACGTCTTGACCTATTTCAATAAACGTCACGGCAAGTCCCGTATCCTGACATATAGGAATCTGTTCTTCTCTTGCAAGATTTGCATTAGCGATCAACTCGTTTATTACATCTTTGCCAACAGGAGAATCTTCTTTTTCTGACGCCTTTTTCAACATATCTAAAACATTCTGAGAAAGATTGTAATTCGCATCAACAAACAATTTCTCAACAACTGAAATTATTTCATTTACATCTATTTCTCTCATAACACACCCCACATTTGATTATATGCTTGGTTCAAGTATATCCTAATCCACGAATCCTAAACACATCCAAATATCATAACTCAAACGATCAAACTTCTTCTGTTTATGATTTGTTTCTAAACTCCAACGTCCAATCAATATGATGATGCTTTATCACATCTTATCACTGTTCCGTATAAGGTTCAATGATACCCTTATCCATTAGAATAGCCACTTCTTCTCTTGCCCTCTTTATTTTTGTTTCCGCCATCTGAAACAGTTCTTTGTCTGTGAATTTTAATCTTGCAACACCCTGCTCCATCGCCTTTTTTGCTACTGCTACCGCTTCTCTCGGAAATACCTCCCATTCATCCATTGTGGGAAGCAGATAATCTTCATGCAAACCCTTATCTTCGGCACACTTTGCAAGCTCATATGCGGCTGCTATACACATCTCATCCGTAATGGTGCGTGCCATAACATCCAGTGTACCCCTGAAAATTGCAGGAAAGCCAACAGAATTGTTCACCTGATTCGGAAAATCGCTTCTGCCAGTAGCAACTACCCTTGCGCCTGCATCTTTTGCCTCCCATGGCCATATCTCTGGTATTGGATTTGCACAGACAAATACAATAGCGTTATCTGCCATTTGGCTAATCCATTCTTTTCGTATCGTATCAGGTCCAGGCTTAGAAAGCGCAATAACAACATCCTGACCTTTAATTGCCTCTTCTATACCACCATCCCTGTTTTCAGCGTTGGTCATGTTGCAAAATTCAAGTTTTTCTTTATGTGTCGGCTTTATATCATCTCTCTTCCTGCTCAAAATGCCTTTGCTGTCAACGACAATGAATTTTTTCGGATCAGCGCCCGCTTTTATGATCATCTTTGTAATACAAACATTCGCAGCACCTATGCCAATCATTGTAATTTTTACATCCTCAATCTTCTTTTTCACAACTTTAAGCGCATTAATCAACCCTGCAAGGGTAACTGCCGCTGTTCCCTGTTGGTCATCATGCCAAACTGGTATATTAGCCTCTTTTCTCAGTCTGTCAAGCACATAAAAACACTTAGGATTCTCGATATCCTCAAGATTTATACCACCAAACGACGGCGATATTATCTTAACCGTCTTAATAATTTCATCCGGGTCGTTTGTATCAAGACAGATGGGGAATGCATCAACTCCTCCAAGATATTTGAACAGTAATGCCTTTCCTTCCATCACAGGCAACCCTGCCATCGGGCCGATATTTCCCAAACCAAGCACCCTCGTGCCATCCGTTACAATTCCCACCATGTTTGCCTTGTTTGTGTGCTGAAACACCTTCTCTTGATCCCGGAATATATCCATACAAGGCTCTGCTACACCCGGGGTATACCATATTGCAAAATCCCTGATATCCCTGATAACACACTTAGGCACCACTTCAATCTTTCCTCTGTAGAAAGGGTGCATCTTCATTGCATCTTTTGCCGGTTTTTTTGCTTTCTCAATTAACTCTTCTTTTGTTATTTTTGTGTCCACCATAAATATACCCCTCCTTTAATGGTCTTATTAAAGATGCCTGCAAATCATTTTATAAATAAAAAAAGATAAATTCAAAAGAAAATATTAAATTTCAGTGATTAATGAATATTTTCATATAAAACATTTGATTAACAATCAAATCACAATCCATATCTATATCTAT
>MWEV01000073.1 GCA_002071245.1 Deltaproteobacteria bacterium ADurb.Bin026 | reverse complement strand
CCAAGTGCAAATACTGAAAGACGCTCAAGGCCTCCACCGGCAAACATATCAAAAAAGCCTAACAGAGTACCCTTCGCCCTTTCAAATATTCCCGCTAAAACCGCCCCATCTATCCCCGGTGTAGGTATATGGACTCCGATTCTGTATACTGCAAGCAGCGCAAGCGTTACAATGATTCTGCGCTTGAGTTCTGGGATTTTTCCGATATTCTGGAAACCTCCCATTAAATCAGTACCTCCACATCTCCACCCTGGGCCTTTATCTTTTCAACCGCCTGTTTTGAGGCCTTATGTACAACAAGTGTTATAGGAAAGCTTATATCGCCATTTGACAGAAGCTTCACGCCCGCCTTCAGATCCTTAACAAGTCCAGTTTCAAGCAGATCCTTTAATTCCACCCTTTCTTTCCCTTTAAACATCTCAAGGTCAGCAACTTTTATGATTGCATATTCTTTCCTGAAAGGGTTCTTAAAACCCCTCTTAGGAATCCGCCTCGTTAGGGGCATCTGACCGCCCTCAAAAAATTTACTATTTGTTCCACCACTTGTCGAGCGCTGGCCTTTATTGCCGTAAGTTGCTGTTGTGCCGTGTCCTGAGCCCGTTCCTCTCCCTACCCTTTTTCTCTTTTTCCTTGAGCCTTCGCTTGGTTTTAAATCAGAAAGTTTCATTTATCGAACATCCTCCAGAACTTTTACAAGGTGGATTACCTTTTTTACCATACCCCTTATTTCGGGCGTGTTTTTAACAATCCTTTCCTCATAGAGCCTTTTAAATCCAAGGCTTTTCACAGTTGCCCTCATATCTTCAGTACAACTGTTTGTGCTATGTACCCACTTTATCTTAAGATGAGACACCTCTTAGACCTCCTCGACCTTGCTCTTTCCTCTTTGCTTCAAAGACATTTCTCGTGTTTTGAGCTGTGAGAGCCCTTTTATCGTAGCCTTTACAATATTGTGATAATTTCTTGAACCGTAACATTTTGTCAGAATGTCCGTTATCCCAGCAACTTCAACAACAGCACGAACAGCCCTGCCGGCAATAACACCGGTACCTTCACGAGCCGGCTTCATAAACACTTCACTTGTGCCGTACTTGCCTTTTATCTCATGTGGTATACTGCCGCCTACAACACATACGTCCACAATGTCCTTTTTCGCCCTTTCAATTGCCTTTCTAATAGCGTCTGGCACTTCGTTAGCCTTGCCAAGTCCATAGCCAACACGACCATTCCCATCACCAACCACAACGATGGCACTGAAACTAAATCTCCTTCCACCTTTTACAACCTTGGCAACTCGATTTATATAAACCAACCTGTCCTGCAATTCAATTCCATCAAGTTCTATCCGTTTTTTTTCAATCAACAGGGGCCTCCTCTTAGAATTTTAAACCAGCTTCTCTTGCGCTTTCTGCAAGGGCCTTAATCCTTCCATGATACTTGAAACCGTTTCTATCAAATACCACATGGGTTATACCGATGCTGATAGCCTTCTTGCCGATATACTCCCCGACCTTCTTGGCACCTTCGATATTGCCGCCACTTTTCAATTGTGCCTTAATCTCTTTATTTAAAGTAGATGTGCCTGTAATAACCTTTTCGTGTTCATCATCAATAAGCTGGGCATACATAGCCTTTAGACTTTTATAAACACAGAGTCTCGGTTTATTCATTGTACCGGAGATATTTTTTCTTATTCTTTTTTTTCTCTTTAACCTTGATTCAACCTTTTCTTTTCTTTTCATTACATAGCCCCTTAATCCTTACTTCTTCCCTGTCTTTCCAGCCTTCTTTCTCAAGGTTTCGTTGGCGTATTTCACGCCCTTATTTTTATAAACATCAGGCTTTCTCAACATCCTCATCTTTGCAGCTACTTCACCAACAAGTTCTTTACTGATGCCTTTGACTGTCACCTGAGTCTGTTTGTCAACCTGTGCAGTTATGCCTTCAGGCAAGGTGAAGTTAATCGGATGCGAATAACCAAGATAAAAAACAACGTTATCACCCTGCATTTCTGCCCTGTATCCTATACCCACTATTTCAAGCCTTTTTTCAAAGCCTTTGCTGACTCCGTCAACCATGTTATTTATAAGGGTCCTCATCAATCCGTGAAAACCCTTTGTTTTTAAATCTTCATTTAACCTTTTAACTACAACAGAGTTTCCGTTTATTTCAAGCTCCAGGCCAGCTAAAAAGTCTCTTTTTAAAGACCCTTTTGGACCTTCAACAACTACCATTCTATCCTTTAAGTCTAATTTTACACCTTCGGGCAGTATAATTGGTTTTCTTCCTATCCTTGACATACTGCACCTCACCAGACCTGAAGGAGGGGTTCCCCTCCAACTTTATTTTTAATAGCGGTTCTATCAGTCATAAGACCACGTGATGTTGAGAGTATAAGAACACCTATGCGTTTACTTAATTTAGGTAGATCCCCTACTTTTGAATACATCTTCCTTCCAGGTTTACTTATACGTTTAAGCCCAGTAATCACACTTACATTATCATCATCGTAGCTTATGTAAATTTTAAGATATTTTTTTCTCTGTTCGTCTACGAAGGTCTTGTGATTCCTAATGTAGCCTTCTTCTTTAAGCAATTTTGATATGTTTAGCTTTATGTTCGAATAAGGAATATCCACAGACTCATGGCGAGCCATTATCGCATTTCTTATCCTTGTTAGCATATCGGAAATTGGATCTACTGTTGGCATAAAAGCCCCCTTACCAGCTTGATTTAATCACACCAGGAATCTCGCCTTTTAAAGCAAATGTCCTGAAACATATTCTGCACAACTCAAATTTTCTAATAAATGCCCTTGGTCTCCCACAAACAGAGCAACGATTCCTTGCCCTTATTTTGTACTTAGGGGCATCCTTGCACTTCTCAATCATCGCCTTTCTCGCCATCTATTCCTCCATCAACCCCTGAATGGCATACCCATCAGTCTTAATAATTCCATACCCTCTTCATCACTCTTTGCCGTTGTTGTTATTGTAATGTTCATACCACGCGCCTTGTCAATCTTGTCGTAGTCAATTTCTGGAAATATTATCTGTTCCTTCAAACCAAGGGTATAATTGCCCCTTCCGTCAAAAGATTTTGAAGAAACACCCTTAAAATCTCTTACCCTTGGAAGAACAATATGCACAAGTTTATGAAAAAACTCATACATCCTTTCCCTCCTCAACGTTACCATGCACCCAATGGGCATCCCGGCCCTCAGCTTAAAAGAGGCTATCGATTTTTTTGCCTTTGTTATAACAGGCCTTTGACCTGTTATTGCCTTGATGTCAGCAGATGCAGTCTCAAGCACTTTAATGTTCTGTATCGCCTCACCAATACCCACATTCACAACGATCTTCTCAATCTTTGGGATTTGCATTACATTTTTATACTTAAATTTGTTCATCATTGCAGGTATAACTTCTTTTTCATAAAAATCCATATATGCAGTTCTCAATGCATGCCTCCCATTTACTTATCTACTGCCTCGTTGCATTTCTTGCAGAATCTTATCTTTTTCCCGTCTTCCAATATCCTTGTCCCAACACGTACAGGCTTTGAACACTTTTCACAATAAATCATCACATTGGAAACATGGATCATGCCCTCTTTCTCCATAATGCCGCCCTTGGTCTTCTGGCTTTGCTTGACATGTCTTTTTACCATATTTACCTTTTCAACAACAAGGCGGTCTTTCTTCTTGTTTATCCTCATAACCTTGCCGGTCTTTCCCTTATCCTTGCCCGTGATTACCATAACAAGGTCGTTCTTTTTAACATGATACTCTTTATTCATATCAACCTCATATTAAGCTTTCATGTCCCAGAAATAAACCATCAAATTAGATTCAATCAAATATCGATGACTAACGACTAAAAGCTGCATTTTTCCTTCACACCACTTCAGGCGCCAAAGAAACAATCTTCATGAATTTTTTCGCCCTTAATTCCCTTGCAACAGGACCAAAAATCCTTGTTCCAACTGGCTCATTATACTGATTAATTATGACAGCCGAGTTTTCATCAAATTTTACATACGAACCGTCTATTCTTCTAATTTCCTTTTTTGTTCTGACAATGACGGCTTTTACTACATCGCCCTTTTTTACCTTTGAATTCGGAATCACCTCTTTCACAGATGCTACAATAATATCGCCGACCGTTCCATAGCGTTTTCTTGAACCACCGAGAACCTTGATACATCCGAGCTTCTTCGCACCCGAATTGTCTGCTACCTCGAGCTTAGTCCTTTCCTGAATCATCTTTCTACACCTCTTCCTTGATTGGCACAGGCTCTTCTTTCTTTATAATCTCTTTTACCAACCACCTTTTTTCTTTGCTCAAGGGTCTCGACTCCACTATAACAACTCTGTCACCAACATTGCAACTGTTAGACTCATCGTGAGCCTTGTACCTCTTTTTCGTCTGTACATATTTATGATAAATGGAGTGTTTGAAAGACCTCACCACCTCTACAACAACTGTCTTTTCCATTTTGTCCTTTACCACCGTGCCAATTATCTTTTTCTTGTTTTTGTCTTTCGATTCCATGTTCAACCTCTATTTTTGAGTTCCTTTTCTCTAATTATCGTCTCTATGCGTGCAACATCGCGTCTTACAATCTTCATCCTCGCAACATTGTCAAGTTGACCTGTGGAATGCTGAAACCTCAGGTTAAACACTTCCTCTTTGGCATCTTTCTTCTTTTTCAAGAGTTCTTCTACGGTTAGATCCCTTAAATCATTAGCTTTCATAACTCCTCGCTTCTGGCAATAAATCGTGTCCCAATGGGAAGCTTAAAGGATGCGATTCTCAAGGCCTCCTTTGCCTTATCTTCTGGAACACCCTGTATTTCATAGAGCACCTTGCCAGGTCTAATAACCGCCACCCAGGCCTCGGTACCGCCCTTGCCTTTTCCCATTCTTGTCTCTGCAGGTTTCTTAGATATAGGCTTGTCCGGAAAAACCCTTATCCAGACCTTGCCGGTTCTCTTTACATAACGAGTTAACGCAATCCTTGCAGCCTCAATCTGTCTGGCCGTTATCCTTCCGCACTCTGTCGCTTGCAGTCCGAAGTCACCGAAGCTTACAGTATTGCCTCTGCTTGCAGCGCCTTTCATTCTGCCCTTTTGCTGCTTTCTATATTTGACTCTCTTTGGTGAAAGCATTACACCGCCTCCTGAAAAACTTCGCCTTTGAAAATCCACACCTTAACGCCTATGACACCATATTTTGTCATAGATATAGCAAATCCATAATCTATGTCCGCCCTAATTGTCTGCAGGGGAACCCTTCCTTCACGATACCACTCTGTCCTTGCCATCTCAGCGCCTGCCAATCTGCC
>MWEV01000072.1 GCA_002071245.1 Deltaproteobacteria bacterium ADurb.Bin026 | reverse complement strand
GGTTGATGAGTTGCTGAATCAAACCCATACCACCGTAGAATATGGTTTCTCGTTCTCCGTATAAGAACATTTGAAAGCAAATCAGGCAATTTCTTTTCATTCTTATCAATAAGGCGGAAATACTGCTTTAAATCAGGTGGATCTATCGGTATATCCGTTTTGTCGTCCTGGTGAAAAAGTTTTAGCTGGTAATAGACATCCCAGGCGGTTTTGTTCCTTGGAGTGGCTGTGAGAAGGCAGCATCTTTTCCCTGTTGCAAGAAATGCCTGGATTACTTTATAGCGCTGAGTATCAGAGTAACGAAAGTTATGACTTTCGTCGATAAGCACAATATCCCTCTCCCGGTGTTTTACACTTTGGAGCAAAAAATTAGGACTACCATCCTCGTCTTCACGAAGATAGCCCAGGGAGAGGATACGGGCATTAAGCTGGTATACTTCGTTATACCTGTCCCACATATCAACAAGGGGCGCAGGACACAGGACAAGAGGGCGTGCATGCTCCGTCCTCTCAAAATGTTTAAGGATGGCTGCACCGATATATGATTTGCCCAACCCTACTACATCAGAAACAAAAACCCCTCCGTAATCACGGATGATCTGTATTGCCTGCCTTACTGCCACCTTCTGGAAATCGGCAAGCCTGCCGGTAATCTCATCATCCCAGAGGAAATCTTTATCGTCCTCACCTTCAAGTCTGTCTTTAACCAGTGCATAGATTGTTTTCATATAGATGTCATAGGGGCGCATAAAAGCATATGCCCAGGACTCCCTCATTTCCTGCATCAGTGTCTCATCGAAATCCTGCGACTCATCCCAGAGATCATCAAACCACCGCACAAGTTCTGTATGATTGCTATTGCCCTGTACAATGACATTAAGTTCAGTGTTGTGGGTAACACCGGAAAGGGTAAGGTTTGAAGACCCGACCACAGCGATTCCTTTTTCATGGCGCTCAACTGGCTTACCGCTTTCATCGAAGACCTTCCCGTAGTCAAATATGTATGCTTTTGCGTGGAGCCTTCCTTTAGTATAAACCTTTACCTTAAGCTTCTTGTCCTCAATCAAACGGACGAGCGTCTTAACAAGCATCTCTCCATCATCCGTTTGATCCATAAGTTCCATACTTGTACGGATATTTTCGGCGGTCTCTGTCGCCATACGCTTTGTCTCGGTCCGCTTTGGATATCTTTCGGCATCAACAGTCTCAGCAACAAGTTCAAGCCTTCGGTAGCCTTCTGCAAGCTGTTCGAGGGTTTCTCGATTTGTGGTATTGCCGATAAGCAGGCGCAGTTCCTTCACGCCATTTAGCTCTTCTGCTATTGCCGACAGACCTGAAAGAAAGAAATACCCTACTGCAAAACGTGCCGATTCGGTAGATGAGAGAATACGATTGATATGGTGGACTAATTTTTCATTGCGGTTGTCTATGATGTCATGGGCTGGCATGCTTTATTCCTTAAAGAGTTCAGGGTGATTTTCCTTCAACCAATCTTCAATGTCATCGCGCAGTCTTTTTGCCAATACGAGCATCTCACCTGCCTCCTGGTCTGAGACAGCCCATGCGCGCTCGTAACCACCAATGTTTCTTTTCTTCCGAAACTTGTCAAATTGAGCAATGATAATACTATCTGCCTTAATTGTATAGCGAAGCGACTGAATGACCCTGTAATGGTGGGCTTCACGGGCTGATCGATATCCGCATGCTGCAAGGGCTGCCGTGGCCATTTGTAAGGCTGCATTATATGCTATTGCCAGTTTCCAATGAGAACTCAGTCCTTCTGCCTTGCAATCCTCCAGATCACGATCAGCAACCCCGAAAAGGTCGGCTATCTCTTCGGGGCTTGTTTTATGGTTAACTACCCAGCCTTTATTGAGCCAATCTTTCAAGCCCATTCTTATCTCCAATCAAAAAAATCATTGGACCATTCAATACCGATTTCAAGAAATGCTTATTCTCTGCAATTTTAGACCGGATTTCGCCCGCAGGATACACGGTAGGATTTATCTCCCTGCCTATAACGTTCTGCGCCTCTTGAAAGGCATTAACAACCTCGCCAAATGTCACATCGCCGATAATAAGAACATCAACATCGCTTTCTTCTTTCCCTTTCCCGTCTGCAAAAGAACCATAGATAAAGGCAACGGAAATACGATCAGCAATGGGGGCAAGGGCACTCCGAAGAGCGTCTCCAATACCAACTGTTTTTATGACTATACTTTTCAGTTCGTTGAAGATGGGACATTCACCGTTTGCCTGAAAATAGACTTGCCTGCCATGCGCTTTTCGCATGATAATCCCGGCATCGGAAAGCTGTTTTAATTCTCGCTGTATAGGACCTAAGCCAATCCCTGTTAATTGAACAATTTGACGTAGATAAAACGTTTCTTCAGGACGGCTGAAAAACAACGAGAGAATCCCCCGCCTTGCTTTGCCGAACAACACAGATGATAAGCGATTGTTTTTTATCATTGTAATCATATTGGTTACAATTGTAACCTTTTAGGATACATACTGCAATCTAATTTGTTTTGACTTCTAATTAATAACTCATAATTTTTCATTCTTAACTGCTTTTATACACTCCCTGCCTTCTTGAGGCGAGCTTCGACAAGGTTGAT
>MWEV01000071.1 GCA_002071245.1 Deltaproteobacteria bacterium ADurb.Bin026 | reverse complement strand
CCGAAAATCCTTCTATATATGCTTCAGAAAAAAAATTGTATTTGATGAAATCAATTGTAGAAGAAGCTATAGCGTCCAGCCAGATAGAAGGGGCTGTAACCACGCGACAGGTGGCAAAAGAAATGTTGCAGACTGGCAGAAAGCCCAAGGACCGTTCTGAACAGATGGTTTACAATAGTTACCTGACTATCTCCAAAATCAAATCTTTCATTGACCAGCCTCTGAGCGATAAATTGCTTAAAGACCTCCAAGGATCAATGACAAAAGACACATTAGACAATCCGGACCATTCAGGCAGGTTTCGACATGGCGATGATGAACCGATCTCTATTTACAATTATGAAGGGGATGTTATGCATACCCCTCCTCCTGCAGAACATATCGAAGCCCTCGTAGATGACCTTTGCAGCTTTGTAAACAAAACCGGAGGAGAGTTTATCCACCCCGTTATAAAGGCAATAATTTTACATTTCTGGCTTGCATATATTCACCCATTTAATGATGGCAATGGAAGGACGGCAAGGGCACTCTTTTACTGGTATATGTTAAAAAACAAATACTGGCTCTTTGAGTATCTCTCAATCTCCAGAGTTATTGTAAAGGCAAGGACTCAATACTACCGGTCCTTCCTTTACTCAGAAATCGATAACGGAGACATGACCTATTTTATTCTATTTCATCTTAGAGCAATTTCGGCAGCGCTAAAAGATCTGAAACGGTATATTGAAAGAAAACAGACAGAACTAAGTCATGCTGCAATACAGTGGAAAAGCTATCAAACATTAAATTACCGTCAAAAAGATGTTCTAAGAAAAGCGCTTGAGAACAAAGGGCTAACTTTTGCTTTAAAATCTCATATGCAAAAATACAATGTTGTACATCAAACAGCTCGAACGGATTTTCTGGAATTATGTGAGGCAGGTTTATTCAGAAGATTCAAACAAGGAAATAAACACTTTTTTATTCCAGCAGAAGACCTTGATAAAAAATTAATTTAATATAGTGGCCCTTATCCAATAGCTATGGTTGACTTAGGGGTAGATAATATACGCGCAATCTCCGAAGCTTACATTCCACCCTCTGTTATCATCTTTGCCGTTTCATCCCTGAGTTCCTTTGTGTAAACTGCATTTGTAATCTTTTCCATCCTGATGCCTTTGTTTCTGTATTGTGATTGTGCATCAACTTCGGTATCTACAAAAAGCATCATACATCAAGCACCCCTTCAAGGTCAAACAGCACGACACCAATAATTGACATCTTTTTTATCGAACATATCACATTATCCGGTGAAAACTTAACATATATATGCCTTTATTTTCTATTTTTTGTCCGTTTGAGAACCACGATTTCTTAAAATATCAGGTTTATCGAAATGAAATATCAGGAAAACCCTGATTGATATAAATAAATGGTTATGACTCTAATGGTCATGGCTATACTCTAAAACACATTATGTAGTTTCACGAATAATGTTATTGATTAAAATCAAGGAGGTACAGACCATGTGGGCTGAAGCTACACGAGTTGCATCCATTGGTTTTGCGGGTGTTTTTGCTGTTCTTGTATTACTTATGATAAGCGTAAAGATCATGAGCTTTTTCTGCAGGTTTATTGATAAGAAAGGGGGTAAAAAATAATGGGCTTCAACGTCTTCCACGAACTCTTATTAAAGACAGGTGTTATACATCTTACGGTCGGACATGTCTTTATGTGGTTTGTCGGTTTTTTGTTCATCTTTCTGGCTATTAAAAAGGATTTCGAACCCCTTCTCCTTGTTCCGATAGGATTCAGCATCTTTCTGGTAAATATGCCTATCGCACCTTTGACAGGCCCAGGGGAACTGATTAACCTGTTTTTCAAATATGGGCTTGAAACGGAGATTGTGCCTTGTCTGATTTTTCTCGGCATTGGTGCCCTTACAGATTTCGGGCCTATGATTGCAAATCCAAAGACACTGCTACTTGGTGCGAGCGCCCAACTTGGTGTGTATATAGCCTTTTTTGGATCCATATTGTTTGGATTCACCTTAAAAGAGGCTGCAAGCATTGGCATAATAGGCGGCGCAGATGGACCGACGACCATTTATCTTGCAACGGCCCTTGCACCCCATATGATAGGCATGGTTGCGATAGCGGCATATTCCTATATGTCTATGGTACCCTTAATCCAGCCGCCCATAATGAAACTACTCACAACGGAAAAGGAAAGAAAGATACGCATGAAACAGTTGCGTCCTGTAACGAAGACGGAAAAGATCGTATTTCCCCTGGTAGCGACAGTCGTTATTTGCCTGCTTGTCCCGGATGCAGCGCCTCTTATGGGTTTATTTATGATCGGCAACTTGTTTAAGGAATCTAAGGTAGTTGACCGATTGCTCAAGACATCGCAGAATGAACTTCTCAATATTGTAACAATAATCCTTGGTATCTCTGTGGGTGCCACAATGAAGGCAGAAATCTTCCTTAAACCCCAACCCATCTTTATCTTCATACTCGGTCTTTTTGCCTTTGCATTTTCTACCGTCGGTGGTGTCCTGCTGGCAAAGATAATGAACATGTTTCTTAAAGAAAAGATAAATCCCCTTATAGGTTCAGCAGGTGTATCCGCAGTACCTATGGCGGCTCGTGTATCAGAGAGGATCGGTGCTGAGGCTGACCCTAAAAACCATCTGCTCATGCATGCGATGGGACCTAATGTCGCGGGGGTCATCGGCACCGCTGTAGCGGCAGGTATGTTTTTGAGCCTTCTTAAGTAGAGATTTATGATGAAAATGTTCTACCATACTGGATGACGATAAGGAAGATATCGATTGTTTCAAGACTTTATGGCTCTGTGGAGACACGGTGTACAAAGAGACTGACAGATGTTCTTGGGTATGGTTGCGATAGACGAAGCCCATATCGTCAATACAATCGAAACGGAAGGTGTCCGTGATCTGTCTTCCATGAATGGGGAAAAAGATGAGAATAAGCCGTTTTTTTTTAAAGAAGGCAGCAGACTTAACCAATAGCAGAAGTTTTTCAAGGTTGGCATTTAAGCTTTCATGTATGGCCTTTTGCTCAAGGGCGTCCTTGTTTTTGTTGGCGGTGGGACAGGCATTGACCTTAAGAGGAAGCAAACAAATTATTGAAAGGCAGGTACAATTTGTTAGTTCGGCCTTGATTTGACGCACAAGACAAGAATCATCCTTGAAGTGCAAAACAAAGGCATACTGATTGTGAAGGTATTATGGGCAATAAGAGCAAAAAGCAGGCTATGGAAGTACTTTCCAAGCTACCTGGAAAAAAGGTTGAAGACAGCAATAAAGCAAAAGTGCTTTCATGCATAATCTGTTAAAAATTTATACAAGGAACAGTGAAACCGCTATTGTCCCCAGAATCAGCCAAATTGTATCCTTTTTAAAGAAAAAAAGATAAAGTAGTGCCAATAAAAAGATAGTCCATGTTTTCCAGTCAACAATCGAATCGAATCCAAAATGCAGGGTTGTTGCGACCAACAAACCGAAAAAACCAGACAAAAACCCCTTTATTACGACGCGGACACTCTTAAATGAACCGATTTTCCTATGGATACCGCTTAAAAAAACTATGGCGGTTACTGAGGGTGTAAATACGGCAAGAGCCGCAATAAATGCGCCTAAGACACCTGCAACGTGATAACCAATGAACGAGGCGGTAATGAACACAGGCCCAGGGGTAATCTGACCCAGTGCAATCCCGTCACGGAATTGTATAGCACTTACCCAGTTTAACCGATCTACGACAATACCCTTTATGAGGGGTATGGCGGTAAAACCGCCACCAAAGCCAAGAGCGCCTATCTTCAGAAAGGTATGTGCTATATCAAAAATTATCGGTGAAAAGAAGCAGGCGAGGGCCGTAATTAATACAAGAACAAGAATAGGGATATAATGTTTAACTAAGTATGTCGGCGAAGAATATCTTGAAGCGGTATTAGAAGATTTGCTTGTTATCTGGTTTAGCGAAGTAATATCTTCAGGTTCACTCGTAAAATAGAAAAACAGAAAACCGAGAAAACCTGAAGATAGAATCAACCATATTACATCGAGGTATAGAAAATAAACGCCTGTAAAGGTAAATGCAGAGATTAAAAAGCCCTTATATTCCCTGTATGTTATCCTTTTATAGACAGATCGTCCGATAAGAAGTGATGCATTTGCAAGCAAAGCAACAACAAGGGCGCCAAGACCGGTAAAGATAGATTTGACAAAATACAGATCGCCAAATTTAAAATATGCCCATGAAAGCAAAATGATAAAAATGAAAGAAGGCAATGCAAAAACTGCTGGTAAAAGTATAGCACCCCACAGGGCATTTGCCTGGTAACCGATGTGTCCCATCAGAGTTACGCCGATCGCACCTGGAAGGACTTGTGCAAGTGCCAATGCGTCCATGAAATCTTTTTCTCTGACTATGCCTTTTTCGTGCACGAGCCGTTGCTTTGCCAGTGCCAAAACAGCAGGACCTCCATAGCCGAACGCTCCTATATATAGGGCTTCTCCAAGAAGATGCAGAAATGGCATTTCTTTTTGCGTGTTATTGGTCGTACGTTGAGTCATGTTCACCGGTAAAGGTTCCAAAAATTATTCAAGGTTCTCCAAGACCTCATTTATTGCATCCTTTCCAAGAGAAACCTCCCTGTAAATGCCTTCTACATCAGATGCTCTAAGCCTTTCGAAGTCCTTTTCAACAGGCGTTATAATAACCCCGCCCATTTCAATTACCGCAGGGCTTATAAGGATTCGATCGTTACCTGTTTTAAAGAAGGCTTCGGGACGGTGTTTCGCACGGGGAAAAACATGGAAACGCAGTCTTTCCCCATTCTTCTGAACAATTACATTTATCATAGGTTCCTCATCTATGGGGGATATTCTCGTGAGCGCGGACAATATATGTTTAAAAACGTGTAATAGTTCGAGCATGTCGGACCCCTCGATTATCAAGACTTCTCTACAAAAATCAGATAAACGGGATATTGTGACACCTTTAATTTTTTTTAACACCACTGATCTTTTCTTATCTGAACCCTCTTTTTCAATCGGCATCAACCCTGAAGGTATTGCTTGAAAATGAAGGTGATCAGGTACTGAGGCGCCACATCTCGGTCCGTTGTAGAGGACCGTCCATTGGTGATTTAAATCAAAGGCAAGTTGGATAAGGATATCGATATGTTCGGTTATTGTCTGGGGGCGGTGATATAAACAGGATATGGTGAGATGAGAAAAGAAAACTGGTGCCGGGTTGCAGAGTATCAGATAATCATTCCGATAGAGTATGCCTTTTTGTGCCTCAGGGAGATTATCGAGGCAGAGAAAGCATGGACGTTTATTTATGTGGGTGCTGTTGATATTGGCTGTGCTGCTTGTTATTCTTTTTGGATTATATTGAATACGGACAGAAAACCCTTTGCAGGGTAAATCCCTAACCTTGACGTTATTGAAATTTTCGTAAGCCTTTTGGAGTTCATGCCATGTATTTTTTTGCTCAGCCAAAAGTTCAATACATAGCCCTGAGAGGTTTTTTGTGTTTTGATCTCCATCGAAATAAGCATAGATTTTTTGTTGTTTCATCCTTTTCGACCCGTTGACCCTTTTTTTATTGCCTGTCTCGCAATTATTTCGTTAGTCCGAATCTTATCCTTGAAGTAATTATTGCGGTTTGTATCCTCTAATGAAAGCACAGCATCTGTATTTCCCTCCCAGCGTCTGCAAAGATAGATGCTATCAAAAATTCTTCCAATGCGGTATTCCCGGCATATCCGAAGCGATGCCGCATAGTCCTCACCATAGCTTACATTTAAAAAACCTATATTTCGTATAATAGTCGTATCGAATGCCCTTGGGGCGCCAAGTCCGTTGATGCGCAAGGCGTTGTTGTGGCCATTATTATCTGTCCATTCGCGGTGGTCAATGAGTCCAGGAGGCATGACGTTCAAATCAAAATCCACAATTGTATATGAACCTATCACCATGGCATAGTTATCCCTTTGAAGCGTATCTATAATCCTCTTAAGCGTATGCGGGCTACTGTATAGATCGTCTGAATCGAGTTGAACAGCATAACGGCCGCAAAAAGGTGAATAAAGCGCCTCGTTCCAACAACCGCCTATGCCAAGATCTGTTTTCGCCGGTATAATATGTTTAACAGCAGGGTATTGTCCTGTTAAACGGGTAAGGATGCTGGTTGTTCCATCTTTAGAGTGGTTATCCACCACGATGATATTAAATGGAAAATCAGTTTTTTGTGAAAGGACACTTTTTATTGCGCCGTTGATTGTATTTTTTCTGTTTTTTACCGGAATGATTACCGATGCCATAACCGGAAACGAGTCTTTTGAAACATTTGTCTCTCGGAGACATTCATATGGAATGTAAGCCTCTATCTTCTTTAAATAATCCGTAAACACAGCCTCCATCTCCTTCTGAACATCAATGTTCTTAGGATCGACATATGCAAAGTGTCTTTTTTCGTCAGAAGGCTCAATATCTCTAATAACAGAATAGAGCGGTTCATTTATGTGATAAACAGGGTTGTCTATAGAAACCTTGAGGCGAAGGTCATATAAACCTGCAAATACCACGGGGGATATTTGCCCGTGTTTTTTCAAGGCGTTTCTTATTGCCTTTATTGAAAACAATATCATGGCGCCGAAATCAAAATCATCCCGGATGCTTCCTATCTGATAATCATTGAGGGGGTGAACTGTTTTTGTCTTTTCTGTTTCATCGTAGAAATCGGAATAGACAAGGCCGGCCCCCGAAGACACGGCTGTCCCTATCAATCTCCCTATTGCCTTCGGTTCAAAGCTAACATACATTGCATCGTGCAAAAGGAGAAGGTACTCGGTTTTGACCCCGTCGAGAATCTCCTTAAGAGTTTGCCCTGATAATAGGGAATCAGCCACGAAATAAGAACAACGAGGTAATTGAAACTCGACTGGCCTGTCACAAACAACCTTAACACAATCGAACAATCCCGATTCTACAAATTCTGATAGCATTTTATTAAACAAAGGATTGTAACTGTATGATACAACAACGGTAAGCGCACCCATTATTGCACCTCTAATGTTTTATTAAGGACAAAAAACAGGGTTCATGAGATCTTGTTCTAAAAAAATGCGTCATCCGATATCGCTGCCTCTTCATCTAAAAGTAATTAGCATATTGATGATCAAATATACATTGTATTTTAACGAATTATCACGAAAGATGTTTTAATATCCATCTTGACATCTTAGATCATATTCAATCACCTTTGTTTCAATCGATGTCAAAAGTGCAAATATCACTTTTTTCTTGACAATAACGTATTGTTCCATTAAAAGTTTTATATACAAAATATAGTTTTGCACACAGAACTTATTATGGAAGCACCGCATCATACTAAAAAGAAAAAAGATACATACACATCGTCAGTACCGGCTGTTGACGATGCCTCTCGTATTTTAATAGCGCTTGCGCAAAACCAAACCTTCAGGATGAGTCTAACAGATATAAGCAAAAAGACCAACATCAACAAAAGCAAGGTGTATTCTATTCTCAGAACCTTGCAAAAATATGGCTTTATAGATAAGCATCTCAAAGACAAAACATACTCTTTAGGCCCAGGATTGATATCTCTTTCTCGAAAGATTCTCAACAATATGGATTACAGGGAGGTAGTTGCACCTTTTCTTGAGAGGCTTGCCCGTGAAACTAAAAGTACAGCACTTTTTGTTATTATTAATGATGGAAATGCATTTGTTGTGGCAAAACATGAAGGCGATATGAATATAGGTGTCACAATTGGGATTGGCCATAGATTTTCCGCAACGGCTGGTGCACATGGCAAGGCTATAGTTGCATTTTTGTCCCATGATGAGCGAGCTAACATACTAAAAGGGGAAAGGCTTTTTTTTCATGGCGATGCGTCAAGGCTGGACAGGGAAAGGCTGGAGATAGAGCTAAATGAGTGCCGCGAGAAGGGCTTTGCATATGATATAGGAGAATTAAATCCAGGAATCAATGCTGTTGCCGCGCCTGTTTTTAATGCACATGAACAGGTTGCAGGATCTTTGCTTGTAATTGGAACATTTAGAGAGACACAGATTGCAACATTCGGTGCGATGGCATCAGAAAACGCTAAACAGTTATCGCAAGCACTCGGCGCTGACACAGTCAAAATTTACAGTAATGACAACAAAAGAAAAAAAGCCCTGAGTGAAAGGCTTTAAAATATGCAATTTGCGATCTTTGAATAATGCTTCAAAAACCGTTTGTCATTCCCGCGAAAGCAGGAATCCAGCGGTTTCAAGTATCTTTTTATGCCGGGTCAAACCTGGCATGACAAGATAAGTCTTTTTCAAAGGTCTTAATTTATAATTATTTGATGGAGGTGCTCATGCTGGAATTTAAATATTCAAATGTTGAGCGGGAAATAGAAGTATATGGTTTCGATTATGCGGTTAAAAGCCATTGCAGAATGTGTCATGGTGGATGCGGTGTGTTTGTATACGTGAAGGATGGAAAGATCGCAAAGATAGCAGGTGACCCTGACTGCCCTATAAACCACGGTACCTTATGTAGCAAGGGGTTGGCATCTGCCCAGCTTGTATATCATCCGGATAGGCTGACATATCCGGTAAAAAGAATAGGACACAAGGGGAGTGGCAAATGGGAACGTATATCTTGGGATGAGGCAATTGACGCTATTGCTGAAAGGATACTCGACTACAAAGATAAATACGGCGCAGAGTCCATTGTGTTTGGTTATGGAACAGGGCGTGAAAACGAGGCAGTAATCTACCGTATCGCAAACCTCCTCGGTTCACCAAATGTGCTTACAGCGGGCCATTTCTGCTATGGTCCACGCATATCATCGAGCATTATAACAATGGGCACAAATCCCATCATCGAATACGAAGGTTTTCCTAAGTGTATTATGATGTGGGGTAACAATGTAACGATATCCAATCCTGATTGTTATAAAGGTGAACCCTTTTCTGTTGCTCTTGACGCAGGCGCAAAGCTTATAGTCGTTGACCCAAGATTTACCAAACCAGCATCGAGGGCAAACATATGGCTACAGCTAAGACCGGGTACTGACCCGGCACTCGCATATGGCATTCTCAATGTGATAGTAAATGAAGGGTTGTACGACAAAGATTTCGTAGAAAACCATGTGTACGGTTGGGAACCCTTCGTAAAAAGGGTAAATGAATACACCCTTGAAAGGGTTGAAGAGATCACATGGGTACCAAAGGAAAAGATACGCGAGGCAGCACGACTTTTCGCCACCTCCAAACCTGCTGTAATTCAGTGGGGCGTAGCCATTGAACAGCAGATAAATTGTGTCGATAATGACCGACTGCTCATGTTCATCATGGGCCTTACGGGTAATATAGATGCAGAGGGGGGTCAGGTGCTTTACAGGACGCCACCGATAGTAAACGTTGGTCAGTTCGGCGCACATGCCATGCTTCCAAGAGAACAGGCACAAAAAAGATTAGGAGGGGATCGGTTCCGCCTTGCTTCTCGCTTCGCAATTATCACACCAAAGGTTGTATGGGATGCAATCCTCGATGAAAAACCTTATCCGGTAAAAATGCTTTTTTTCATAAGCTCCAACCCCTTGATGACGAGGGCAAACGCAAAGGAGGTATACAGGGCACTCGAAAAGGTGGATTTCATGGCTGTATCTGATTTTTTCATTACCCCTACGGCAGAGCTTGCAGATATTGTCTTGCCGGCTGCAACATGGCTTGAAATGGATTACATCGGTGATTTTTGGAAACGCCACGGCTACATCCTCCCTCGCCGCAAAGTCGTACAGATAGGCGAGTGTCTATCCGACCATGAGATGTTAAACCGTCTCGGTAAAAAGATTGGGCAGGAACAATTCTGGTGGGATACGTTCGAGGGCGGACTCGATTTTATTTTACAGCCAATGGGCATTAAATGGAATGATTTCAATCAGATGGACTACGTCAGGGGTCCGGTTAGGCATTTTAAATACAGGAAGTACGGGTTTTCAACTCCAACGAGGAAATTTGAGTTGTGTTCAACCATCCTTGAAAAGATGGGTTATGACCCCCTTCCCCAGCATAGAGAAGTACCTGAAAGTCCTGTCAGCGCGCCCGAACTCTACAAGGAATATCCATACATACTAATCACCGGCGCAAGGCAACCAGGCTTCTTTCACACTGAAAACAGGCAATTGCCGTGGCTTAGAAGTCTACATAGAGACCCTATTGTCCAGATTCATCCTGATGCCGCAGCAAATGAAGGTATAAAAGAAGGAGATTGGGTTGTAATTGAATCGCCGAGAGGAAAGGTACGTCAGCGTGCACAGTTTTTTGCAGGTATGGACAAAAGGATTGTGTCAGCGCAACATGCATGGTGGTTCCCTGAAAAAAAAGACCCCGGACACGGCTGGGCAGAGTCAAATATTAACATTTTGACTGATAATGCTTATGAAGGTTGTGACCCCACCTTTGGTGCCACGAACATACGTACACTGCTATGCAAAATCTATCCCGAAAAAAAGGAGGCAGCCCATGAATAAATATACACTAAAGGTTGACGAAAACTCCTGTTGGGGATGCAAATCCTGTGAAGTTGCATGTAAGCAGGAGCATAACACGCCAAATGATGTCAAGTTCATCTATGTCTCAGAAGACGGACCAAAGTATGTTAACGGCAAACTCGATTTTACATACAGAATTAATATGTGCAAACATTGTGATGACCCCCCATGTGCTAGCATATGCCCGGCAGAGGCCATTAAAAAGAGGGACGACGGTATTGTCATTCTAAACGAGGATGAGTGTAATGGTTGTGGGTCTTGTATAGAAGTATGCCCTTATAATGCTATTTCATTTGATGAAGAAAAAGGCGTTGCAAGAAAATGTAATCTGTGTTATTTCAGGATTGACAATGGCCTCTATCCTGCCTGCGCAGATAATGTCTGTCTTGCACATTGCATATATTTTGGAGAGACCGACAAGATCGATCAAGTGATAAAAGAAAAACCATGGCTTCAAAGAAGGGTTGAGCAAGCGATGATGGAGAGGGCAAGGCAGACGAAAGAAGAGGATTGATTGAACCTAAGCGGCCATACAGCATTGATTACAGGAGCTGGTCAGGGCATAGGCAGGGCATGCGCTGAAATATTTGCCGAAAGAGGGGCGAGACTTATACTTCTTGATAAGAACAGAAAGACACTTCCCTCTGTGGCAGAATATTTATCTTCAAAATGGGGCAATGTAATCGCACGCACCATCGATCTAACACATACCGAAAAGTTGAAAAATCTTATCGGAGAATTAAAAGACAGGGAGTCCATCGATATACTGATAAACAATGCGGGTTTTGATCGTCCAGGGATTACGACAAAGATTGACAAAAGGGATTTCAATACAGTTATGGATATACATGTTGGTGTGCCGTTTCTGCTCATAAAATGGCTTTTGCCCGAGATGAGTTCATTAAGATGGGGCAGGATAGTAAATATCAGTTCTGTTTATGGTCTATTAGGTGCAAAGGGGGAAGCGGC
>MWEV01000070.1 GCA_002071245.1 Deltaproteobacteria bacterium ADurb.Bin026 | reverse complement strand
CATATCAAAAACCCCTACGTCAACGATTAATGGCGACACCCCTTTTATTTTTTCAATTATGAATGAGACCGCTGTTTCATCAGCAATCAAAAAAGAGAAGTCCCTTATAACCTGTGGATACTTAGGTATCGGAACGTACTGTGGAACAAGATTATCCCTTTTCCATATCTCATCACATCTCAACTCGGCACAATATACCTTTTGTTCAATCTCATAATTTTTTAAGACAGAGTCTTTTATCTCTCCGATCCAACCCACCTTCATATCATTTATAAAAATATCACCCGATTTACTTTGTTGAAGGAACAGTTCAGTACTCTTGTCCAGATGAAACTGCAATCTGTAACAATTCATCAACCCTTCAAGCACCCCTTTTATATCGAAAAAATCGTAAACCGACGATTTTTCTCTCCAGAAAAATTCTCTTTCCTTTCCGGTCATGGCAAAACATACCGCCGTGCATTCAATTGGAAGACCTTCTTCATTTATACTAAAAATCTTGCCAACCTCAAAAAATCTGAGATTTTTTGCCCCCCTATTAAGGTTATATGCGATGTTTTTCAGCACTCCTGCAGCAATAAAGGTTCTCATGATTTCATATTCTTTTGAAATAGGGTTCATTATCTTAACACTCAAGGCTCTTTTGTCCGGGGGTTCGATCAAAAAGTTATCAATGTCCTTGGTATTGAAAAACGCAAAATTTATCAATTCATAAAAGCCGGCTGATTTAAAATAATCCTTGGTAAGGACAAGTTGCTTTTCTCCAAGGTCTCTTTTAAGTGTTTTTGTTGCTGTTATAGGTGTGGTAGCAGGTATACGTTCATATCCATATATCCTTGCAATCTCTTCTATGATGTCTATGTACTCGTTGATATCATGTCTGAATGTAGGTATTGAGACGTAAAAACCACCCTCCTCTTCCCTGACAACATATATGTCAACTGACCTAAGTGCATTTACAATGTCACGCTGCTCTATCGTTGTCCCAAGAATTTCGTTAATCCTTCCTAAACTCACGAAAATACGGTTTAGATCCTTTTTTTCGTAAATCTCTTTATGTCCTTTTACAAGTTTGCCGCCTGAAAATTTTTGCATTAACGTAATTGCCCTTTCAGCCGCAAAACCCACTAAATCAATGTCAATACCCTTCTCGAACCTTAACGATGCCTCTGACCTGATACCCAATCCCCTTGCAGTTTTTCTTATAAAATATGGATTGAAAAATGCACTTTCAAGTGCAACATTTTTTGTATCAGCTTCAATTTCAGAGTTTTCACCACCCATTATGCCTGCTATTGCTACTGGACCTGCTTTATCGCATATCATCAGGTCGTTTGAAGATAAAGACCTATCCACCCCATCCAGCGTACGAAAAACAGTTGGTGAATTCGTTAATCTTACTTCAATGCTTTTTCCGTTGAGTTTATCATAATCAAAGGCGTGGAGAGGTTGACCGAACTCAAGCATTATATAGTTTGTAATATCAACAATATTATTAATTGGTCTCATCCCGCACTTGCTGATTCTATTTCTCATCCAGTATGGTGATTTTTTAATGGTTATATCCTTTACCATCCTTAAGACATATCGAGGACAAGCCTCAATTGCATTTATTTTCAGGCCTATCAAATCATCGATATTATCTATTTCTTCCAAATTTTCATGTTCAGAAGGCAATATCCTTATCTTCTGGTTAAGAACACTGCCCACTTCCCTTGCAATTCCATAAATCGAAAGACAATCACCCCTGTTGGGTGGTACATTTATATCAAAAACAACATCGTTCATATTCAGAGCATCTTCAAGCGGCATACCCTTTGTTGCACTATCTTCAAGAATGAATATACCTGAGTGGTCATCAGAAAGACCTAATTCCATCTCTGAGCAAAGCATGCCATAGGACTCAATGCCCTTTAATATCTTCTTCTCTATTATCATCCCATTTGCAAGTCTTGCATCTATCATGGCTAAGGGGACCTTGTCTCCCATTTTTATGTTATCCGCGCCACATACAACAGGATAATTGTTTTTACCGTCACTTACGTTGCATATGTTAAGGTGTTCTGCTGATGGATGACGATCAATTGACATTATCTCTCCAACGAGAACATTTTCAAAGGAAGGCTTATACTCTTCTATGGCTTCAACCTCAAGCCCCCTCATGGTAAGTCTCTTGGCCAACTCATAGGGGTCTATATCTATCACAACAAATTCTTTTAACCATTCAAACGGGACTTTCAAAATTTAACCTCAGAATTGAGAAAGAAATCTAATATCATTATAAAAAAATTGCCTTATATCATCAATACCGAACCTTATCATTGCAACCCTTTCCACCCCCATACCAAAAGCAAAACCAGAAACCTCTTCTGGGTCATATCCAACAATCCTGAATACCTGTGGGTGAACCATACCTGAGCCGAGTATTTCAAGCCAGCCAGTATCTTTGCATACCCTGCATCCCTTTCCGCTACATATGACGCACCCTATGTCGACCTCTGCAGACGGTTCTGTAAAAGGAAAATAGCTTGGTCTAAACCTCAAGGGCGTATTGCTTCCAAACATCTCCTGGACAAAAATGCTCAATATACCCTTCAAATCTGAAAACCGCACATGCCTGTCCACCATTAATCCCTCTACCTGGTGAAACATAGGCGTATGGGATACATCACTGTCACATCTGTAAACAGCTCCAGGTGCAATAATCTTAACAGGGGGGAGCTGTGATTCCATTACCCTTATCTGGACAGGGGATGTGTGTGTCCTCAATACAACACCCTTTTTTATATAAAAAGTATCCTGCATATCGCGGGCAGGGTGGTCGTTCGGTATGTTGAGCGCTTCAAAATTGTAATAATCCGATTCGATGTCAGGCCCCTTGGCAACGGAAAAACCAAGTGATAAAAATATCCTTGTTATTTCTTCCATTGTTTGGGTAATAGGATGCTTTTTTCCAACAATAGGGACCTTTCCAGGCATTGTGATATCGATCCACGTTGCCCTTTCCCTTTTCTTTTTCTCTTCGTCCTCGTAAAAACGTTTCAGTTCGATGAATCTTTTGTCAGTCCATTCCTTGAGCTGATTAAGCTCCCTGCCAAAAAACTTCCTTTCTTCCTTGTCAAGGGTTTTTATTTTGTCTATATGCTCAGAAATGATACCCTTTCTGCCAAGAAGCGATATCTTTGTCTTCTCTAACTGTTCAATATTGCTAACAGAAGATATCTCTTTCTCGATTATGCTTTTTAAGGCGCTTATATCCAATCTTCACCTGTTATTTTAAATTAAAAAAAACTGGAGAATTTCTACTGAACCATGATTTCTTTAGCTTTTGATATTAAACTTTCAAACCCTGTTGGGTCTTTAACAGCCATATCAGCAAGCAATTTACGGTTCAAATTTATATTGGCAGTCTTTAGACCATTAATAAACCTGCTGTAAGATATACCATAAACCCTGCATGCAGCGTTAATGCGCGCTATCCACAACACCCTGAAATCCCTTTTTCTCTGACGTCTGTCTCTGTATGAATATGACAAGGCCTTGAATACTGCCCTTTTTGCCACACTATATGTTGTGCGTCTGCTTGCATACATGCCTTTTGCAAGCTTTAAAATTTTCTTCCTTCTTCTTCTTGCCTTAAATCCTCTTTTTGCCCTTGGCATCTTCCTGCACCTCTTTCCTTATAAATACGGTATCAAACTCTTCATTCTTTTCATATCAGATTTATGAACCAGATCAGACTTTGACAACCTTCTTTTCATTTTTGGTGTTTTTGAAGATAAAAGATGGCTATGATATGCCTTAGCCCTTTTTATCTTACCGGTTGCGGTTACCTTAACCCGTTTTGCCAAACCTCTTTTCGTCTTTATCTTAGGCATATAAGCCTCCTTTACAATTACAGTGGAGCAAATACCATCACGATATTTCTGCCATCAAATTTTGGTTTCTGCTCTAATTCACCAACATCTCTAACAGATTCTATAATCCTCTGGGCAAGTTTTTCACCCATGTCTACATGGAGCACCTCCCTGCCCTTAAACATTATTATAATTTTAACCTTTGACCCCTCGTCAAGAAAACCTTTTATATGTTTTATCTTGAATGAAAGATCATGTTCTTCGATTTTTAGACCCAGTTTCATCTCTTTGATCTGTATTACAGCCTGCTTCTTTTTAGCCTCCTGCGCCTTTTTAGCAATTTGATACTTAAACTTGCCATAATCCATAATCTTGCAAACAGGCGGGACTGTTTTAGGTGATACCTCAACAAGGTCTAAACCTCTTTCTTTTGCAACCTTTAAAGCCTCAGAGGTAGGGATTATGCCTAATTGTTTGCCTTCATCGTCAATTAATCTTACCTCTCTTGCCTTAACCCTCTCGTTAACATTGATTGAATCCTTGATTTCCTTTCCTATAAATCTCACCTCCTAGAAATATTATCCACTTGTATTCTTTCGATGAAATCGTCCAACCTGACATCTTTCAACTCGTTACCATCTCTCATCCTTACGGTAAGCGTATTAGAATTCATCTCTTTCTTGCCTGCTATAACCATGTATGGAACCTTTTTAACCACACCCTCACGGATCTTCATGCTCAATTTTTCATTTCTTGTATCAAGTTCCGTCCTGATGCCTTTATCAACCAAACTTTGATAGATTGACTTCACATACGCATCCTGCTCGTCTGTAATATTCATTATGATTACCTGCACAGGTGATAGCCATACTGGAAATTTGCCGCCGTAATGCTCTATCAACACACCCATGAACCTCTCAAGTGCTCCAAGTATAACCCTATGTAGCATAACAGGTCTTTTTCTTTTGCCATCACTATCAACATAATGAAGGTCAAATCTTTCAGGGAGGGCAAAATCACATTGTATTGTTGCACACTGCCATTTTCTCCCAATGGCATCTTTTAGTTTGATGTCTATCTTGGGCCCATAAAACGCACCATCACCTTCATTTACGTCAAAAGGTATACCTTCATCAATCAGTACCTCTTTCAGGATGCCCTCGGCCTTGTCCCAATCCTCGATGGTACCAATAAACTTATCTGGTCTTGTACTTATCTCCATTTCATATTCAAAATCAAAAATCTTCATCGTATCACGAACAAAGTTTATAATATTCAATATCTCTTCATGCAGTTGATCCTGTCTTAAGAATATATGGGCATCATCCTGTGTAAACTCCCTCACCCTCATGAGACCGTGAAGAACCCCTGATTTCTCATGCCTTGCCACGGTTCCAAGTTCGAAATACCTCAGCGGCAGTTCCCTATAGCTTCTGATGACCGATTTATAAACCATTATGTGTGAAAGACAATTCATGGGCTTTATACCATAGTCGATATCATCAATCTTTGTGAAATACATGTTGTCTCTGTAGTTATCAAAATGACCTGATTTTTTCCACATCTCAAGTTTAAGTATATGAGGACCTACAACAAATTGATAACCCCTTTTTAAATGCTCTTTACGCTCAAAGTCTTCAAGCAGATATCGCAACATAGCGCCTTTAGGATGATAAACGACAAGTCCTGCGCCAACTTCATCATATATACTAAAAAGCTCAAGTTCTTTTCCAAGTCTTCTATGGTCACGCCTTTTTACTTCTTCAAGAAACTGAAGATACGCATCCAATGATTTTTCATCCTGAAAGGCTGTTCCGTAAATCCTTGTAAGCATTTTATTTTTTTCATCACCTCTCCAGTATGCACCTGCAAGATTGAGAAGTTTAAATGCACCTACCTTACCGGTGGACGAAAGGTGCGGCCCCCTGCACAGGTCTGTAAAATCTCCCTGTTTATAAATACTTACCTCGTCTTCATCTATAGCTTCTATTAACTCCAATTTATACGTCTCACCAGCGTTCCTGAACATATCCAGCGCTTCGTTCTTCTTTAGAACCTTTCTTTCAATTGGTATGTCTTTTTTAACGATCTCTTTCATCCGTTCTTCAATCTTAACAAGGTCATTATCAGTAAAACCAGGTGGATAATCAAAGTCGTAATAAAAACCGTTTTCTATTGCTGGGCCTATAGCCACCTTTACCTCGGGAAAGAGTTCCTTTACCGCTTGAGCCATCAGATGTGATGTGCTGTGTCTCAAGACATCCAAATCTATATTTACATCCTTTTTTAACGATTCATCCAAAGCAAAACCTCAATAAGATTATTAAATTGAGAGATATTCTTAACATTTTAAATTTTCCTTGTCAATTCTTAAGGTTAAACTTTTCTAAACTTTTGTTCGAAATATATATTTATAATCTTTAGCCTTGTTTTTTAGAGTTCTAAACAAATTCAAATATCTAAAATCCAAAGCAATAAAATCAAGCACAAGAAATCACCTTATTGATTTGGATTGTGCGCATATCATCAAACTTATAAGCATCATAAATCTCTCTATGTCTATGATATTAAAAATGGTTGACAAACCACTTCGGATTGGGATAAAAGATTGTGAAATATTTTTCAAAAGAATAGAAAAGGAGCGAATTATGAGAGACGTAGTTATTGTGTCATGCGCAAGAACGGCTATAGGACAATTCGGACAATCACTTAAGGATGTCCCGGTTGTAAAGCTTGGAGGAATCGCCATCAAAGAGGCAATAAAAAGAGCCGGGATCAGACCATCGAAGAACAAGGACAAAGATGTTGCGCCTGATATCTTCGGAGGCAAAACAGATACGGAACTCGAAGCAAAATTTTACGATTACGACGACAGTCTAAAAGAAGTGGTCATCGATGAAGTCATCATGGGAAATGTTTTACAGGGAGGCTTAGGACAGAACTCTGGAAGACAGGCAAGCATCAATGGCGGTGTGCCAAAAGAAACTTCAGCATACACAATCAACAAGGTATGCTCTTCGGGCCTCAGGGCAATTATAAATGGTATCCAATCCATTGCAGTTGGCGACAATGACATAGTCGTTGCCGGCGGTATGGAAAATATGAGTATGGCTCCTTTCGCCATGCCATCACTACGTTGGGGTGCAAGGATGTTTGACACAAAAGCAATAGACCTCATGGTGCTTGATGGTGTTTGGGAGATCTTTTACGGCTACCATATGGGCATGACGGCTGAAAACATTGGTGCAAAATACGGAATTTCGAGGCTCGAACAGGATGAATTCGGTCTTTTGAGCCATCAAAGGGCAAGAAAGGCAATTAAAGAAGGTTTATTCAAGGACGAAATAGTACCTGTTGTCATCCCACAGAAAAAGGGCGATCCAATTATCTTCGATACCGATGAAAGACCGATGGACACAACTATTGAAAAGATGTCGAAGCTTGCACCTGCATTCAAAAAGGATGGGACAGTAACTGCTGGAAACGCCTCAGGCCTCAACGACGCAGCATCAGCTTCAGTACTGATGTCAAGAGATAAGGCAAAAGAACTCGGTTTAAAACCAATGGGCAGGATGATATCGTGGGCAAACGGCGGTGTTGACCCGGCATTTATGGGTCTAGGACCTATCCCCGCAATAAGAAAGGCGTTAAAAAAGGCAAATTTAACAATCGACCAGATAGACCTGATAGAACTCAATGAAGCATTTGCCTCACAATCAATAGCATGTATAAGGGAACTAAAAATCAATATGGATAAATGCAATGTTTTCGGCGGCGGCATTTCCCTTGGCCATCCGATTGGATGCACCGGGGCAAGACTTGTCACTACAGCACTTTACCAGATGAAAAGACTTGGTCTGAAATACGGTCTTGTTTCCATGTGTATTGGCGGCGGTATGGGTCTGGCAGCAGTAATCGAATGCGAGGCATAAAACATGGAATACAAAAACTTAATAATTGAAATAAAAGACGGCATTGCAATTGTTAAGGTAAACAGACCAAAAGCACTTAACGCCCTTAACTCTGAAACCCTTGATGAGATCAAAAATGCAGCGGATTCTCTCAACAACAATAAGGATGTCTGGGTAGTAATTGTTACTGGCGAAGGAGATAAAGCATTTGTTGCCGGTGCCGATATCGTTGAAATGAAAGACATGACCGCCATTGAGGGTATGCAATTTTCACAAAGGGGACACGAAGCCCTATCAGCACTCGAAAATATGAGCAAACCTGTTATTGCGGCCGTCAATGGTTATGCACTTGGAGGAGGCTTTGAAATTGCAATAGCCTGTGATTTTATCTACGCGTCAGACAAAGCAAAGGTTGGATTCCCAGAGACAACCCTGGGCATTCATCCTGGTTTCGGAGGTACACAAAGGGCTGCAAAACTTGTTGGATTAGCAAAGGCAAAAGAAATGATTTTTACAGGCAAAACCATATCTGCACAGGAAGCATATGAAATGGGTTTCATCAACAAGATAGTTCCACATGCAGATCTGATGAAAGAGGTTATGTCACTCGCCGAAAAGATAAAGGCAAATGGTCCTTTCTCGGTAAGGCTTGCCAAAGAATGTATCAACAAAAGCCTTTACCTTGGCATGGACGAAGGTTTGATGTTGGAGGCAAAAGACTTCGGTTTATGCTTTGCCACAAAGGATCAGAAAGAAGGTATGACCGCGTTTGTAGAAAAAAGAAAACCCACCTTTAAGGGGGAATAATAAAAATAAAAAAGGAGGATACTGTGAAAATAGTAGCATGCATAAAACAGGTTCCTGACACAGAAGCAGAAATCAAATGGGACATCCCCAAGGGAACACTTAAGAGAGATGGTATGGATCCGATAACAAACCCCTTCGACGAGTTTGCACTCGAAGAGGCACTCTTAACAAGAGAGAACTATGACGGTGATATTATCGCAATTTCAATGGGCCCGGAAAAGGCCAATGACGTTTTGAGAAATGCGCTTGCCCTGACCGTAAACGAAGTATACCGCCTCACAGATGATGCCTTTGCAGGTTCAGACACATACGCAACAGCATATGTTCTTGCCGCTGCAATTAAAAAAATTGGAGATGTTGATGTTGTGTTCTGTGGCAAACAGTCTACTGATGGCAATACAGGTGTTGTGGGCGCAGAACTTGCAGCAATTCTCGGTTACAGCCAGCTTACATATGTATCTAAAGTACGGCAGTTTGACGCTGCAAACAAAAAGGTTGTTGTGGAAAGGGCTATTGAAGGCGGTATAGAAGTTGTCGAGGCAAAACTCCCAGCAGTCATTTCGGTAATAAAAGGTATTAACGAACCAAGGCTCCCCAATCTTATGGGTATAAGAAAGGCTTCGAAGATTGAGATTCCTGCTTGGAATGCGGATGATTTAGGCGTTGATAAATCTAAACTTGGCTATCAGAGCGCTTCCACAAAGGTAGTCGAGATTGCTGTCCCGCCTCCAAGAGGAGCTGGTGAGATACTAAAGGGTGAAATCGATGATATTGCAAACGCTATAACCGATAAGCTTATCGAATTGAAAGTTATAAAATAACCGGGAGGAGGGAAAATAAATGGCTAACGATGTATGGGTATATATAGAACACAAAGATGGTGAATTTTCACCAATGTCATTCGAGTTGCTTGGTATCGGGAAAGGACTTGCAGACGGTCTCGGCTCCAATGTATGCGCATTTGTAATTGGCGAGAACATCGAGAACATTACAAAAGAGGCATTCGCATATGGGGCTTCAAAAGTATACACGGTTGAAGGTAGCGTTTTCAAAGGCTTCAGGGCAGATGCTTATGCAAAGGCATCAAGTTTTCTACTTGACAAACATAAACCAGAGATTGCGTTATTCAGGGCAACAAGTCAGGGAACTGATGTATCTGCGGCAAGCGCTGCAAATCTTGGTTTCGGGCTTTGCACAGACTGCATTGGGCTAAATGTAGATGGCGGCCAGATAAAAATGACAAGGGCAGCTTTTGGTGGAAATTATACAATAACAGTTGTTAACGAAAAGGCAAAACCGCAAATCGTAACAGTAAGACCAAAGGCATTTGCAATGCCTGAAAAAGACGCTTCAAAACAGGGCGAAATCGTCAAAGAAGCATTTTCTATTTCCGAAGATGATTTAAACACCAAAGTACTCGAGTTCATTAAATCAGAAGTTACTGTCAACCTCGTTGAAGCTGATATAATAGTATCTGGCGGAAGAGGTGTTGGTAGCGATGAGGGCTTCAAGGTTTTAAAAGAACTTGCCGATATACTTGGAGGGGCTGTAGGTGCATCTCGTGCAGCAGTGGATTCTGAATGGATCCCTTATGAGCATCAGGTAGGCCAGACAGGCAAAACCGTTAAGCCAAAAATTTACATCGCATGCGGCATTTCTGGTGCCATTCAGCATCTTGCTGGAATGAGGACATCTGACTGTATCGTTGCAATTAACAAAGACCCTGATGCACCGATATTCAAAAATGCAACATTCGGCATTGTTGGCGACTACAAACAATTGGTACCAAAGATAATCGAAAAATTCAAAACAAAATTAAACAGATAGTTCACAAATCAATACAAAAAAGGGGGCTGCCAAGCCCCTTTTTTTCTTGAAGCATTCAACTTATTTGTAAATATCTTCAGCTATTTTTTAAGGGTTGAAAGACCATTCTCTGCCATTTCCTGCAGGATTTTCGTCGGATTGGATTTAAGGCACCTATTATAATATTCTGCTGCCTTATCATGATCATTCTTTATCTTGTATATATCACCTGCAAGACAATTTGCCTTTGAATATTGAGGATTCATATTAAGAGCCTTAAAAACACTTACCAATGCCTTGTCGTATTCTTTCAATGCAAGATAAAGCTCTGCCATAACACAATGAAAGTCAGGATAAGCAATATCCTGTGATAGTATATACTCTCCTTCTTTGATAGCATCTTCGTATTTCTTCAATATCTTCAATGTGTGAAACAGGTTTATCCTTGCCTTGAGGTAATTTGGATTTAATTCAACAGCCTTTTTAAAGGAGACTTCAGCTTCTTCGTACCTGTTAACCTTCAGGTATAACATGCCGAGACTGTTATGCAAATCGGGGTAGTCTTCATTCATAGAAACATGATCTTTTACATAAGGAATCAACATTTCACAGAGAGACCTATCCTCCTCTGATATACTCATAATAATGGTGATCATGTCAGACATATCAGGACTAATTGAAACCCCTCTGTTAAATTCGGGCATTGTCTTTACGACCTGCTTATCCTTAAAGAGCATATTCTGGTATATCTCCATAAAATTTTCTCCGGGACATGAAGACGAGGAGACTGCGCTTTTAATAGCACATGTTATAATTGAGATGTCTTTGTCTTCAGGATCAAGCCTTTTCACCTCTTCAAGTTCTTTGATACCCTCTTCGATTCTCTCAAAATAACAATAAAGGGTGGCAAGTTTTATTCTTGCGTCTTTGTATGCAGGATTTATTTTAATTGCACGCCTAAATGATTCTAATGCATTCTCAATCTCATTCTTTGCAGAATAAACAATACCAAGATAATAGTGGATATCTGCATAATTTGGATAATTTTCTGATAACACCAAAAGGCTATCCAAGGCATTCTCAAGTCTTCCTTGAAAAATATTCGAAATTGCAATCTTGACCTTTGCCTGTAAATAATTTGCATTGATCTCCAATGCATCTTCAAAAGACGATATAGCCTCGTCAATTTTACCCTGCCCGAGATAAGAAAGGCCGAGATTATAATGGATATCAGCATATTTAGGGTTTGCTTTTAATATATTTTTGTATAGCGCTATGGCCTTGTCCCACATTTTATAATTATGCAGCGCAATACCAAGCTTTAATCTGGCGGGGAGATTAGCAGGGTCTGCATCAAGGACAGCTATGAAACTTTTTATTGCTCCGTCAAAATCACCGAGATTGTTCAAGCATACACCAATGAAATAATTTAATTCATGGTAGTCCTGGTTGAACTCAAGCGCCATATTAAATTCCTTGAGTGCTTCTGAATAATTTCCCATTGCAAATAGTATAATACCGAGATTCCTATGTGACTGACTTATATATACCTTTGATAGATTATAGTGGAGACTTTTTGAAGAGGTTTTTGTTTTTAAAATATTTTCAAACTTTTCAACAGCACCCCGAAAATCATGTTCGTTAAAACACTTCATCGCCTCTTCGTATTTTTCGTCCTTTCCTAAATTGAACAAATGTTTAAGGATACTCATTACAATGCTCCCTTTCTTGATATTACTGCTTTAACAGTCATAAAAAGGATTTTAAGGTCAAGCAACAAAGACCAGTTATCAATATACTGCATATCAAGTTTCATCCACTCATCAAACTTAATCTCATTTCTACCGCTGACCTGCCAAAGACACGTTACACCAGGAGTAACTGAAAGACGTTTCCTCTGCCATGGACGATACTGGAGCACCTCCTTCAATATTGGCGGTCTAGGCCCAACCAGACTCATATTGCCAAGAAATACATTAAATAGTTGTGGAAGTTCATCAAGGCTTGTTCTTCTCAATAATTTACCAACACGAGTAAGTCGTGGATCATCCTTTATCTTGAAGACCGGTCCGTCCATCTCATTTAGATGCATCAATTGCGTCTGCATCTTCTCGGCGCCGACAACCATAGTACGAAATTTATACATAGGAAAAAGCCTTCCATTTTTTCCAACCCTTTCCTGTATGTAATAAGTCGGGCCTGGGGAATCCCTTTTTATAATAAAAGGTATTACCGCCCAGAATGGTGCAAACAATACAATCAATATGCCTGATACAAAAAAGTCGATTGCACGTTTGATAAAAAGTTTTTCCGGACTGTTCCAGACGGATTTAAAAAAGATTATTGAAGAGTTTTCTATCTTCTCAATAGACACCTTTTCAACCTTTTGAAATAAAATATCACTGTCCATAATAAAATCTATACCAACAGTTTTACATCTGAGTGATGCGTTGTAAATTTGTGAAACCTTCTCCGGCAATTGAGAAAGGAGCACAAAATCAACAACATTTTTCTCAAGGGTTATCATCATATCGTCAATCGTCCCAATTACACTGTAATTACCTATCTGTGTGCCAACTTCATTGAAATCGTAAGTTAAAAATCCTACCACACGTATGCCCCATTTCGGGTGGCGCTCAAAAAGGTCTGCCATCTTTACAGCCTCTTTGTTCGTACCTATGATCAAAAGGTATCGTATATATCCTGACTTTGTATGGAGAAAACTGATAATCGACAACATCAACAACCTGTCAACCGAAAGAAAAAACCACAACAATATTATAAAAACAGCCAAAAATAACGAATTAACACCAAACTGAGGGTTTATTGCGGCTATACCAAAAAATATTATTGCAGAAACAATACATGGCATAATCGTTTGAGTTATAAAATCGAATGACCGTCTTCTCTGAATATATTCCTTTTTGGATATGATATTAAAAAATAATATAAATATTGCAGTCAAAAACGGTAATACATTTAACGTGGTATCCCAATAAAGCATAGGAGATAACGGAATTCTAAAACCTGTTAATGCAGGATCGAGAAAGATAATGAACTTCATATATATATAAACGCTTAGACCAAAAGAAACAAAAACAGAAATAAAATCGAGAAGGAAGATTATCGGAGAGTAGTATTGTTCTTTTTCTCTTATCATCTGGTTAACCAAAGCATTTGTATATTACAAGTGAGCCAATGTCAAGACTTATAAACGAAACAGTCACCTGTTCCACATAGTTATGGTTATATTGTTTCAAAATAATCTTTATAATGTGCGGCTACCGAATCCCATGTAAAATGCCCATCCGCCCTACCCTTTGCCATGCTGCCTTTTTCTTTAACCAGGCCAGGATCATTAACAAGCTCGACAAGCACCCTTGACAGTTCCCCCTCGTTTGAGCCAAAAACAAAGCCACAATCCTCAATGACAGAAGTATTAAACGGGACATCTATTACAAGAGGCGCCGTTCCGAGCCCCATTGCACGAAGAAGCGATGGATTTGTTCCCCCCACCTCATGACCATGGATATAAAGATAAGCCTCGGCATAAAGTGTATTGAGCTTTGCCTGATCATCAACCCTACCAACAAAAAACACCCTTTTGTTGGCCAATCCCTTAAGTGTTTCCATATACTCTCTGTCATAAGGCGCATCCCCGACAATCACAAGAGGCATATCGACTTTTGATGCTACATACTCGCGTATTATAATATCCGTATTGTTTTCTTGTTCCAACCTTGCCACAACAAGCAAATAATGTTTATTTCCGATGCCAAGTTCATATAACACTTTATCATTTAAACCAGACAAGTTCTCAGCGCCGTAAGCGATGCACTCTGAATCTCTTTTATAATTGGTTATATAATATTCTCTCATCACAGGGTTATCAGTCACAATCGTCTTAATATACTTTGCACAGAGAAATTCAACCCATCTGTAATATTTCCTAGACAGACGCCCCCATTTGCGGCGCTTCCAGCCTAATCCATCGGTATGTATGACAACCTTTTTTCCCAATAATTTCAGGAACATCCCTATGGGTGCATTGGCTGGATCTACAATAAAAAAGATATCGAACCGCTTTGTTACAGCATGAATTGCAGTAATAAAGGTATGAAGAAGACTTTCAATTCCTTTTATGCGCCAGGCAGTAATATAAACACACCTGACATTTGAACAGTATTCCTGCATTTGCTCATAGTAGTTGCTCCTGCAATATACAGTAACATCCATACCATATTGATTTACAAGTCTAACAGAAAGTTCTTCGACGAGAGTATCAAACCCTCCGTATCGGGCAGGTATCCCTCTTGCACCGAGAATAACAATTTTCATTTTCATGTCATGACCTTTAAATTTCCCACTGAATCATTACCAAGGATTCTCAAAGTCTTTTGGCATAAACTCATAATTTCTTTGTTTCCAATATTTTGCATCAGAAGACCCTTTTCTTTTCAAAGACATGAAATCCCCATGGGATATCCTGTAAAAAAAGGCGATAGGGGTTAAAAACACAAAAAATATTACTGTTAGTATTATCCGTGAGCTTATGCCCCCTAAGATTGTAGAAAACTTAAGCCATATACCTGCAATACGTATTGAAAGGGCCTTTAAAAAGATTCCGACAAAAAGAAGGCATAGGGCAAGAAAAAACAGAACCTTGACTGTAAAAAAAAGACCAATTGCAAGAGAAACAAAGGCTAAAACCGCTAATGTTTCCATCGCGTTATGTTCAGGACTTTTGATGTTTGTCATCACTGTACCTCAAAACCTTTATTGTGGTTGCTTCAATTTTAAAAAAGTGTATAGATGAAAGGCGCTATCGCCGAACCACCAAAAATGATCAGGATGCTGAACAGAAGCAACAGGATAATGATCGGCAAAAGCCACCATTTCTTCCTTTCTCTTAGAAATCTCCATAAATCTTTCAAAAACGACATCTATGCCTCCAAATTCTGCCTTAATCTATTCCGTGCAAATCTTTCTCGTCAATCTTTTCCGGCCATTCAGGCTGTTTTTCTTTGTCGAAAATGTGCCTGCCCATAACAAGAAAATCCATCTCCGTTCTCATAAAACATCTGTAAGCATCCTCGGGCGTACACACAATGGGCTCCCCGCGTACATTAAAGCTCGTATTTACAATTACACCATAGCCTGTTTTTTCTTTGAATATGTCTATTAAACGCCAATAAATGGGGTTTGTGTCTTTATGAACCGTTTGAAGTCTTGCAGAATAATCGATATGTGTAATAGCAGGCAGATCGGACCGCTGATAATAGAGTTTATCCCTCCAGGGAAACGAATGATAGCCGTCAGGGATAGGCTTTCTTCTATCCTCTTTGACATCAGCAATTAAAAGCATATAGGGTGAAGCCTTATCAAAATCAAAATATTTGCCCACATCTTCAATAAGCACTGAAGGTGCAAAAGGTCTGAAACCTTCACGGAATTTTATCTTAAGATTGAGTTTTTTCTGTATATCGGGTTTTTTTGCATCAGATATGATGCTTCTGTTCCCAAGCGCCCTGGGACCCCATTCCATCCTCCCCTGAAACCACCCTACTACCTTCCCCTCATCCAACAACCCTGCAACCCTGCTGCACAACTCATCGATATCTTCATAATATGTCGAAACCCCCTTATATCTTTTCTTCGTAAGCTGGATATCGAGGTCAGAGAACTGAGGGCCAAGATAGGAACCCTTCATCTTATCGGTTTTGTCGTCAGCAAAACGGGGTTTATCGAAATAAATATGGTAAGCACAATAAGCAGCTCCGAGTGCACCACCCGCATCGCCCGCTGCAGGTTGAATCCACATTCCATCGAACATTCCATCCCTTAAGAGCTTTCCATTTGCAACACAATTCAAGGCAACTCCGCCGGCAAGACAGATATTTTTTGAACCAGTAAGTCTTTTTGATTCCGCGGCCATCTTCAACACCGTCTCTTCGGTAACCCTTTGAATCGCCAGTGCCAAGTCGCAATGCTCCGCCAAAAGTTCAGCCTCAGGTTTTCTGACTGGAAAGCCAAACAGTCTTTTCCATTTCTCCTCATCAACCATCTTCAGTCCAGTTGCATAATCAAAATATTCCTGATTGAGCCATATAGAACCATCATCGCTTATATCCACAAGCTCTTTCTTGATGGTTTCTGTATATTTTGCAACCCTATCTGATTGGGGGTCACCGTATGGGGCAAGTCCCATAAGTTTATACTCACCGGAATTAACCTTAAAACCAAGATAATAGGTAAATGCCGTGTACAAAAGACCAACAGAGTGCGGAAACTCCAGTTCCTTGATGATTTTTATCTTGTTTTCGCTACCATAGCATATCGAAGCAGTTGCCCACTCACCTACACCGTCAATTGTTAAAATTGCGGATTCATTAAATGGAGAAGGATAAAAAGCACTTCCAGCATGCGAGAGGTGATGTTCTGGGAATAGCAGTTTAACCTTGTTCTTATCGAAGTCGCCTATCGACGATAGCTCATCAATAATGAGTTTTTTGAGCATCAGCTTTTCTTTAACCCAGACAGGAATTGCTGAACTGAATGAC
>MWEV01000069.1 GCA_002071245.1 Deltaproteobacteria bacterium ADurb.Bin026 | reverse complement strand
CCATACCTATGAGTCGCTCATCTTCAAAGTTGATATAGAGTATTTGGTCCCATCCTGTGCCGCTCTTCAGCAACTTCTGCATATGCTGATAAAGCAGGAATGATTTACCAGCCCTGCGAATTCCTGTAAGTACATAATTGCCATACTCTTCAAACTGGAATTCTCTTGGAATGACTTTATATTGTGTAACCTCTTCGCGTGCATCTGCAAGCACCGTTTTTAATATGTCTTTGCTAATCATTCTGTGTTTTTGTTTTATCTATTGAACAAAAATAAGCATTTTTTATTTAATCCATAAAACAAAATGTTCTTGATCCAAATTTCTAATACATGTTTTATTACGCAAATGAAACGTAGCGTTCAACAAGCCGGATGTTGATACATCGTGTAAACCCTATTCCTATAACTGATTTACAAACTCCTGGAATAGCAGTACCTTTTCTGCATTGGATTGCTTGAATAAAAGGTGCGAAAAATCACGTCCTTTCTGTCTTGTAAGTAAAGCCGACAGTTTCATGGCGCACAGGATCGAATCGGGAGGGACAGGGAACGGAAAGAAAAAAACGGCACGCCGAATAAAACAACTTTGGGAGTATAAAAGTGTGTTTGTTAAAAGTTCAAGGATACACCTAACAAGACATGTGAGGGGCGGATTGTATAAGCCAGAGAGATATCGGATAGTTGGCTATGGTAGGATATTTCGTACGTCGATTTATTGAATATGTTATTCCAGGAAATATAAGCGTGTAACTTCTTAAAATCATAGGAAAGATTCATATTGGCAAAGAAGAGATTACGGCGTTCTGATGATGAAATTTGGTTATTAAGCCATTTGACATCTGTTTTGAATATTAATTTTGAGTTTAACTGAATGGCCACGTCCAGTGTATTTGCATGATTTACGTAAGGTCCACTTACCTGGATATCATAACTGAAACCAAATACAGCTTTGTTTCCCGGAGAACAGACAGCTCCAAAAGTGCCGTTGAAAGACCAATTGTCATAAGAAGTCACCTGCCCGAACTGGATTATGTCGCCTTTTATCTCAGTAGCCGTTGCATTCAGTTTAATTTTCAAGGGTAAGGTAAGAAAACTCTTATCAAAAGAAATGGTATGCAGGAATAAATGCAATGCGTTGTTCCCTGGCAATCTGTACTGAATGGTATATTCAGGGAAAACGTTCTGACCTGAATACAGATTTCTTCGGTTATAAGAGTATTGGGTACTTATGTTGGCGAAAAACAAAGAAGCCACGTTCCGGTAACTTATCCCGGCAGATCCCATGGATGAAATCCGTTTTCTAAAGTTGTTATCGGCCAGATAGAACGTCCTGTAATTACGCATCAGGTACCCAGTTCCCATTTCTTCAACAGGATATTCAGGAGTGGTGTTCATGTGGCCGCTGGCGTATATTCTCCAGTTAGAAGAGGGCTCCCAGACACATTGCACCATAGGGCGTAAGTACCACCGGGATGTTCCCCATAAATTTTCATATGACCAACCTGCCGGCAAATGGACGGCAAGGCTCAGGCGGTTTGCATTATAATTCAGATTTACCCCCAAAAAACACTTGATGTTTGAAAAACGTGTTAAGGAGGTTGTGCTGTCTGTCTCAAGAACCGGATTTTCCCATGCTGTGTGGGAAGACTGGAAAGAGTAATCAATCCCTGCTTCAGAAATCAATTTAAACTGTTTTATCTGTTTTGACAGAGATACTCTGTTTGAAGTTTCCATTATTCTATAATCAACCTTCTGCCTGGTAATCTCTTGATCCTTTTCTACTTCCAGAGATTGATTACTACTGCTGTAAAATGTCTCCGACGTAACAGTAAAAGTGGCTTTTGCCATCTTTTTTATAAATTGAAAATTATTCCCTGCAATGGAGTAAGGTAGGTAAAACTCCTGTTGGGTATTTGTCCCTTTGAACAGGGATGAATTGACCTCTGAAAAATTCAATTTTCCATACAGCTTGTTTTCCAGAAAGTACTTTTCCGTATTTGCGGTTAAAAGATGTTCCAGTTGATATACCTGTTTTTTATTCCGATGGTAGTTGTTTTCCAGTACAGTAATAGTGTCCTGTCCGGGTATGAAATAACGTGTATGCTGCACAGACCTGCTTGTATCGCGTGAATGAATATAACTGATATTCAATCTGGACTCCAGATTATCGCCCCATTTTGACAAATGATTGATAGCTCCCAGGTAACTTGTATTAAGGAGGGAAACAGAATGGTCAATTGAGGGTGGAATCTGTGGCCTGCCTACGCTAAAATACATTCTTTCCGTTGGATCCTGTGTATTTATGGCTGCATACCTGTAGAATCCAGATTGCATCCTTTGCAGATTGAATAACTGCAGCTCTTCAAACAAATCTTTTCCCGTATTATCTGCTTTAACAAGAAAAAGAGATTGTGAATTAACGGCAAACCGCATAAGAAGTGCACTTTCTGACCACAGAAAAGGAGTTGCTCCTAAGGACAGATCCAAAGAAGCCATCCACCGCGACTTGTATTTTTGTTTTAATCTAAGATTAATCGCTGCATTGGCAGGTCGGATATCTGCTCTTAGAACCTTCACCGGCTGATGACGTTCCAGGATTTCGGCAATTGAAAAATATTCAGCAGCCATATTTTTTGTTATCAGCCCATACCTCCCGCCCATAAGATCCATGTTTTCTATATAAAACCGGTTGATTGGCAAGCCCCTGTACCTAATGGCACCTGTTTCCTGTACTTCTATACCCGGAAGTTTTTTTAACAAATCGCCAATTGTCTTGTTATCAATGGTTGCCAAAGTTGTCAGATCGTAGCGGATGGTGTCTCCTCTTTGTTCTACAGCCACCGGCTTTATATGAATTGTTTTCAGTTGAGTTATGTCTTCTTCCATAACAACCTCCAGAAATGAGGGATGGTCATCCGGCAGATCCAGCAATACCGTTTTGTAGCCCATGTGCCGTACCGTTAATTGTAATGAATCCGGCCGGCCGGAAAACCGAAGAGTGAAGGAACCATCGGAACGACTGATAGTATAAGCAACCGTTTTCCCTTCTTCTTTCTGCTGTAGATAAAGTATAACTCCCTCCAGATGCTGTCCGTCTGTCGCTCTTATCCGGCCTTCCACTGTAAGAGAATGCTGACCCGACAAAGTGCCATAAGAAAAAAAAGCGAAGGCAATTATAACAACCCTCAGGCATTGCATCTTAATACAGTTCAATGGGTATATACGGTATTTTAACATCGGTAACATCTCTCCCTTGCGCATCGGTTAAACGAAATGATTTGACATTTCCTGATGGATCAAAATTTTCTGTCCACACACGATAGCTTATTTGAAGGTAACGCTTCTTGTCTATCTTGTTATAATTGTGTCCATAAGCTTGTAGCAAGGGGACATGGCAGTCTTCCATTCCACTGAGTTCAAAAATAAAGAATTGGTCTTCATCGCTGATTTTGAGAATGAGTCCAGGTAATCCGGAAAATTTGTATGGACCGTCACTTATGGGTATATGGGTAGTGAACCAGGCAGTCCACACTCTTCCTCCGTATTGGCATACCGCTTTTTGACATGGATAGCCCAGGATACTGCATGTATCCTGTTTCAAGGACCATTGAAAATCGGGAGTAGGCTCCTTGTAATAAAAACGTGAGGTGACCAGAAGGTCGCTAAACACAATTTCTTCCGGAGTTTTCACAATAACGTATTTTTTACCGTATCCATACACCCTAAGCTCTTCTTGAATGACATAGACGTTTTCTCCCGCTGCCAACATAGCTGTTTTTGCAGAGTCTTTCAGGTATTCTATCCGGCTGTAAAACCTGGAGATGTTGTTTCCCCTATCCAGAAAAAACAGGTCGTTATTGTAACCTTTCTTAAGGCTATCCCGTTTGTATTTGCACGCATACTGGAACCGGTGTGTTGATGTACCCAAAGTATCCTGTGAAGTCACCTGTTGGCAGGACAGGAAAAGAAATGCAAAAAAGAAAAATAATTTGTATTTCATAGAAATATTAAATTTAATAATACACTGGTGTGAAATTATTAACAATTAATTAAGGAGCATCAGGATCAAATACTTGAAGTTCACAGTATAGGTGTTCATAGTGATCGTAATACAATAGTTGCTCCTCAGCACTCATTTCATGATGTGTTGTTACCCATGCAGTTCTTCCGCATGTTGTCATAAAAGCATAATAATATTCTTGTTGGGCTAAAGCCATTATTGGCAAAATAATAATAATAAGTGATAGAAGAATAAGTTTTTTCATAGTTGATTGATTTTTGACACACCAGTGTACATATTTCACGCTTTTTCTTATAACAGGAATACCCCATAATATCTGTAGGCTGTTGTAATGAAAATAGTATATTCACCAGATGGTAAATTATCAATTGGAATATAAAAGGTTGCGGCATTGGTGATGCCGGCCTTTATTTTTGAAACGGATTCTCCTACAGCATTTTTGATTACTATGAAAGCTGTACCAGTGAAATTCAGGATGTTTACATAAAAGTACTGATTGTCGTATTCAGCGGTTACGATTTCGACGATAAGAGATTTTGGCCTCAATGGATCAATCTTTATATCAATTTTTGCAGTACTTGTACTATCCTGGGCCAAAGCAGTACCAGCTAATAGAAAAAAGGCAAAGCATATAAGAAACGTTTTCATAATCAACTTTTTAGTAATTTTATAAATTAAATCACAAAAGTCAATAACGGAGAAAAAAGTTTCGGTAAAAACAGGGTTAATGTAAATTAATTCAGCAAGTTATATTGGAAAAGTTTCGCCTCCCGACTATCAAATCCTGCTATTTGCCGCAATTTTATGTTTTATTTTGGAGATGCTGGAACAGATATTATCTGTTGTAGCGTTCAACAAACCGAACGTTGATACATGGTGTAAACCCTATTCCTATAACTGATTTACAAACTCCTGGAATAGCAGTACCTTTTCTGCATCGGATTGCTTGAATAAAAGGTGCTCAAAATCACGGTATTTCTTTTTAAGGTCGGTTTTTTCAACAACTTGTGATAAAGCGGTTTTTAGTTCTTCTTTTGTGTGAACATTATGCTTCACAGACAGGTACTGATAGTCCGGATCAGTTTGTCCCAAGAGGAACATGGCATCGTAAAAATCACGTCCTTTCTGTCGCGTAAGTAAAGCCGACAGTTTCATGGCGCACAGGATCGATTCCGGAGGGACGGGGAACGGAAAGAAAAAACCGGCACGACGAATAAAAACAACTTTTGGGGTGTACTTGAAACCCTGATCCTGACTTTCAACTTTAATTAGAAAACGCTCCTCTTTGTGTCCCGACAATCCAAGATTGAACAACAATTCAGGAAAATAGTAACTACGTCTGAAAGCTGTCAATTTTTCTAAATTTCGGTCGCGTGTTTCAACTCGGAAGCCGGAACGTTGAAGGAAAACCAAAATATCGTCGGTCATTCTAATAAAATCATCTTTTGAGAAACCCTCACCGTCAAAATCCAGATCTTCTGAAAACCGGTCAATTCCTTTTACCAGTCTGAGATTTGACCCTCCTATGAAAACCACCTTTTGTACATAGGCCGATGTGGATAACCAATCCAGGATCATCAACTGCATGTACTCCTTGATCATATATTTTTGACTAGTGATATTTTTCCTTATATCCTCAGGGAAAAAACCTTTTATCTGCTCAATATCTATCATAATTCGTATACTTTTTTCATAATATTCACTCTTTTGATTAATGCCTTGCTCTCATAACGACAGGCATATTCGTCAAATCGTGTTTTATTAAGGTCATTTGCCAAATAATCATTGTCCAGCCGTAAATTCTCAATTTCGGCCTCAGTATTATAAAATGGATAGAGATACAACAAATCCAGCAATGCCTTTTCCGGAAAGGCAAACAGGATTGAGCGATCCTCCATGGGCTTTAGTTCATAGCCAAAAAACAGTTCTTCACGTACATTTCTGTATGAATAAACCCCAAAATCATTTTTAAATACTGCCGTCTTAAGTGAAGATACGGCTGTTATTTGGGTTACAGCTTCCGGAATAATACCATAAAATGCGAGAGCTGTATGTAAACTTATATAGGAAGGTTTGTAAATGCGGTTAGATATAAACAGTGAGAAACCGGGCTTTTCAAGATATTCCCTAAAAGCATAAAAACCATTACGCAACTTAACCAACAGCCCCTGATTCACCCAGCGGGTCAGATTGTTGCAGTTGAATTCCGGTTGCAGAACATAAAGCTGGTGTGTATTAATGCATCCGTACTCAAAAAACGCCTGTCGAAATGCGTGAAAATTCATTTCCGTTTCTGTTTTTATACAAATATAGTGATTTTTAGAAACAAATAAGAAAACTACCAATCGTTTAATAAAAATCAAATGAGTATATTTGTTTATTTATACAGCATGAGTAAAGTTTCTATCCGTTTCTTTAACGACCGCGAGGTACGTGCCGTATGGGACGAAGAATATAACAAATGGTGGTTTTCGGTTCTTGACATTGTAGCTGTCCTTACCAACCAGGACAATTACAACAAGACACGTAACTATTGGAAATACTTGAAATCTAAACTCAAAAAGGAAGATAGCGAGTTGGTTAGTGCCACTACCCAACTGAAACTTGTTGCAAAAGATGGCAAACGATATTTATCTGATATGCTGGATTACAATGGTATCATTGCCCTGGCCAGACAATTCCCAAGTAAACAGGCGAGCCGTTTCATAGATTGGTTTACTTACAGCGACGAAACCATTGACGGAAAAAGCAAGTATAAGGCATATGCCTTGTTTGAAAGTTCATTAATTGATACTATAGAAGTGGGGTCCGTGAAAGGATTGCAGCAAATTCACGCTTATCTGTTTGGCGGACTTTACGATTTTGCCGGACAGATAAGGCAGAAAAACATCTCTAAAAGCGGTTTTAAATTTGCGATGGCTCAACATCTGGACAATACATTACGACAGATTGAACAAATGCCCGAGAATACATTCGACGAAATTGCCGAGAAATACGTTGAAATGAACGTCGCCCATCCATTCATGGAAGGCAATGGGCGAAGCACACGCATTTGGCTCGATCTGATATTGAAAAAACGTCTGAAAAAATGCGTGGATTGGAGCAAAATAGGCAAAAACGACTACCTGGGGGCCATGGTAAAGAGTACTACTGACAGCACGTCTATCAAAAACTTGCTACAACATGCCCTAACCAGTGAAATCAACAGCCACGAAGTATTCATGAAAGGAATCGACTACTCCTATTATTACGAAGAAACATAACCATTTCCCTCATGGTAATTCATCCTTTCTCACAGGCACCCCCCCATCCATTTTCTACAAGTCAATAAAACAAACTATTGAAAAAATAAAAAATATATTATCTTTGTTACTGCCGTAACAGTTACGACGGTAACTAAAAAATAAAAAAGAATGAAGTTTTATGATCGAATAAGCGAATTGTCTGAATTGCAAAGGATCAGAAGTCTATCGCACAGTGATCATTCCCGGCTTACTGTTGTTACGGGAAGAAGACGGATTGGAAAAACAAGTCTGATTATGAAGTCGGTTGAAGGATTGTCAACTGTTTATCTTTTTGTCGGTCGTAAAAACGAAGCAGCTCTTTGTGCAGAATTTAATCAAATTATTGCAAAGTCGCTAGATACTTTTGTTCCACAAGAAATTAACACATTTAGTTCAATATTTCGATATCTGATGGAGCTGGCTGTTAACCGGCAGTTTAACCTTGTTATTGATGAATTTCAAGAGTTTTACAATATTAATGAATCGGTTTACAGCGATATGCAGAATATATGGGATATGTACCGCAAAAGAACTAAAATGAACCTGATTGTTTCAGGCTCTGTGTTTTCATTAATGCATAATATTTTTCAAAACGCAAAAGAGCCGTTGTTTGGAAGAGCTGATAACATTATAAAGTTGTCAGCTTTTAATCTGGATACTCTAAAAGAGATAATGTATGATCATAATCCGGATTATTCTAATGATGACTTACTGGCTTTGTACACTTTTACCGGTGGAGTGCCAAAGTATGTAGAGCTGTTTTGCGATAATAACATTACCACTATTAAGGAAATGATCACTTTCATGGTGAGGGACAATTCTCCTTTTACCGATGAAGGAAAATATTTGCTTATTGAGGAGTTTGGGAAGAATTACGCAACTTATTTCTCAATTTTGAGTGCCATTTCCGGTGGAATGAATACACAACCGAAGATTGAAGCTGCTTTAGGAAATATAAGCATTGGAGGACAAATAAAACGCTTGATTGAAGACTATAACATTGTTGTCCGTCAGCGCCCCCTAATGCAAAATGAGGGAACTCATACAGTCAGGTATGATATTCAGGATAATTTTATCCGCTTCTGGTTCAACTATTTTGAAAGATATCGTTCACTAATTGAAATTAAAAACTTTGAAGGGCTCCGTTCAATAATCACATCCAACTATACAAGTTACTCGGGCATAATGCTTGAAAGATACTTTAAGCAGAAGCTTGCCGAAAGCAAGCAGTTCCGTGCAATAGGCTCGTGGTGGGAACATAAGGGAGCTCAAAATGAAATTGATATTGTAGCACTGAAATTAGAAAAGAACCGGGCGTTAGCAATTGAAGTAAAACGTAAGAAAAATAATTATAAACCCGAACTTTTAGCTGCTAAGGTCAATCATCTCAAGAAAAAATTATTACCCAAATACCAGGTTGAGATGTTGTGCTTAACTCTGGAAGAGATGTAAGTTAATATGAATTGGACAGTGCCCCGGCTGTAAAACCTGGAGGTATTCGCTCCCCTTTGTAATGGCAAGCATAGATAATATCAGAAAACTCCGGACAATCATCAGGAATCTCCTATTCGATTTTGTGCCTCTCTGTCTGATGTTCCCCGTTCCACCCGTAAGCCTTTTTTGCCAAAATCCAGATTACATCGGATTGAAATCATAAAATATACCCGGGGAGACAAATTAGTTCTTTCTGAATATCCATTGTTGAAAAGACTTTTGTTATGTGTGCGATTCATGTAAGATATCTCTGATCTCAGGATCCACTTTCCATCACGGAAGCCTTTCTGCACCCCGCCGTTAATATTAATTCTTGTTGAAGTTTCGCTGTTTATGTATTTTCTTTTGGGGATACTTGTCAATCCCAACGACAAACCCCATTCGTTCTCAAGATAGAACATATTGTTGGCGGATATCAGGATATAAGAGGTCAAAGTCCGTCCGTAAGTTTGGGTGTGTACGTCAGAAAAAGTCATATTGGCACTTACTGCCAAACGCCACCATTGGAATAATTGTTGGCTCGTAGATGCATTCAAGGTATACGAAGTGTTTTTGGATACGTTCACAGGTCTGGAAATAATGCTGTCCCCTGTGGCCGAGAGTTCTGACACAAAATCGTAAGTGTTTACGGCATGGGAAACCCTGGCCGTTAAATTATAACTTCGTGCCAATTGAGTCAGGAGTTGAAACGTATGAGAAACATAAGGTTTCAGGTTCGGATTCCCCGTGGAATATTCATTGGCATATTCCCAGTGAATGTAAGGATCAAGCAAGTATGGTGACGGCCTGTTAACCTTGCTGGCATAAGAAACGTTAACGGAATACCCTTTTTTCTGGTTGATGGCATACCTGGCATTGGCTGCCCACAAAATATCTGTTCCAGAATAATTAATTATACTTCCCGTATATTTATTCAGTTGTTCAAAGTTTGCTCTTTCTACACGGATACCTGCCATAAAGGTAAATCTATCCCCGGCAGAACCCAGGTAGTTCAGGTATCCGGCCAAAATATCCTCTTGATAATGGGTATCTTCACTTGCCGGGAGATCTAAATCCCACCCCTTTACCAATTCAGTAAAGTGATTGTCTCGGTTTATATAGTTAGTTTTAAGAAACTTGGCGCCTGTTTCAATGGAGTGCTTTTCAGACAAATTGAGGGTAAGATCTCCATAGGTATTCAACGCCTTCCTGTCCGAGTTTGCCTCCCTGCGCGTATGGTTCAATACATCATCATTAAACGAGAACAATTCAACCTCATCGGTATTATTCAGCCTCAAGGATGACACTTCTGCTACCAGTAAAAAAGCCGATCCTGTTTTTTTATTCAAAATGGCTTTGTAATTCACATAACCTGTTTTGTTACCAGACGAAAAGCCTAGTGTCATATTGTTATAATAGCTGTCATCAACAATTTTTTGCTCATAATGACCCGGAAACATATTATTTGTGCTAAAAACACCAGCTATGGAATGTCTGTCATTAATCCTATAGTGTAAGGATTGTTCTGTGGTTAAGCTAAATCTCCAGGGACTGACATTGGTGATAGCTGTTCGGTTTTTATATCCGGATTATCGTTTACAGTTTTTACTTCTGAAATATTTTTTGAATATCCTGTACTCCCATACACATAGGAAGAAAAACTCAATCCTTTATAGCGGTAACTTAACGTAGCGTTGATCTTTGGTGTAAATCGCTGCTTATCTGCGTTTACAGAAGATTGTGCATAAAAACGACCGCCCCCTTCCGGTAATTTCTTCAGCGTTAACTTGATTATAGCAGAGAGGGAACTGCCTGAAAAAGCCACACCGGAAATCGGAATGACTTCTATACTGGTTATGTTCCCGGCAGGGATAGCTTCCAGGTACGCTTTCAAATCATCACCCGAGAAAGTCAATTTCCGGTCATCCACATATACTATTGCAGAAAGCCCGTTCACCTTTAAATCAGAAACACCGGGCAGGTAATTCAAAACCTCTATGCTTGTCCTGTCTTTTGCCATTGGGCTGTTGACCATGGACACAACATAACCATCGGGACGGAACCTGATGGGTGTATCCCTTATAGTTATCTCCGTTAATTTCTGTACGTCCTCTTCCAAAATGACAGTAGGTATTGTAAGATTTCTGCTTACCTGAATTTGTTCATTCCTTTCCTTGTAACCAGTAAAACGCACGTTCAACAGGTAGTGTCCGGCTTTGCTTTTCAATTCAAAGGATCCCCCTTCGTTGGTAACTCCCCAGGCAACCACATTTGCCGAATCTGACTCAAAAAAACGCAACACAACAGTTGCTCCTGATACAGGCATACCCAGGGAATCTGTAACAGTTCCCGAGATAATGTAAGACGACACATTTTCCTGAGACCATAACGGGGAAAAAACAGATAAGTAGAAAAGCACTAATATTCCTTTTTTCATACGAAATTTTTAATAACAGCATTACTACTATCTAATTCTTTTTTCAATGACTTCTTCACGCGGTAAAGAGTCGCTTTTGAATATATTCAATTGAAAACTTTAGGGTTTATAGTTCATTATAGTCTGATAATTGCGCATTCCCTCTCCGTTTGTCCCACTGACAATATATTGATGGTCTTCTTGGAGTACTATACTATATCTTCCTCCTGCCTGTATAAGAAGCCGTTGAATTGGTCAAATGAAGAACCAAGATAGTGAAAAATATTATCTGATACTGAACCGGACTTTCAATAAAAAAGAAAAGGGGCGGAGTGTATAAGAGTAAATATAGGCGGTGACATCGGAATAGCTGGCCGTATTGAAATTTTTTGTGTTTAACAAATTGCGTGCTTCAAGTGTGTAATCGAACCGTTTGGTTTTATACCTTGTCTGAATATCCAGAAAGAACATGTTCCGGTCACCCGAGGCTATGGAGCTGTTATATGAGTGTTCGGCCGACAGGTTACAGGACCACTTTTTGGTTATTATAAATTTTGCCGTTGCTTTTTGTGTAACCATCTGTATGGGATCCAGTTGCTGCGAACTGTTTTCAATCCGGCTACGGCTGTTATACCAGGTCCCACTATACTCTGCAACAACAGACTCGCCAATCCGTGACAAGATTTCCAAACCTGCGTTGTATGTCCTGTATGTAGTGTTCATAAGAGTTCCCTGCCGGAGGATATCCCTTAAAGAATAATTGTATCCGCCTTTCAGCGTTACAGTTGTAGCAATAGCATCTAAACGCTTTCCAAAACTGGCATTCGTCCGGACTCCCCGGGAAATATTGTCAAAAGCGTAAGTAGTAAGCTGTGAGAGCGACCCTGAATATTCGGTTCCATATAACACATTGGAATGATTTACCCAGTAGGAAGCATCAAGCGCCCCGAAAAGCGAAAGAATGGCATTGCCGTAGTTTAGTGTTACGGAACAGGAGCTATAACGCGATTCGTTAATGATCCCGGAACGGTTTTGGATGGTACGGTAATTGGTCATGATATACCCTGTGTACGTTTCATACAATCCTCCCGTAATATGGGAAGTCATGGCATTTGCACTTATTTTCAGATTGTTGGAAAGTGTGGCGTTAACGTTAAGCCTGGGATCCAGGTACAACCGGTTTATTTGCTGCAATACGGCGTTTTCCATGAAATCCTTTAGAGTTATATCCCTGAAATTCAAAGAACAATGTAATCCCGCATCCCACTGGAATCTTCCCGAAGACCGGAATGTTACACCGGGCGAAAGGAGCAGATCCAGCTTGTTCCAAGAGAGATGATTTTGCAGGGAATCCTGAACAGTCGTGCTTTCGGGATTTTCCTCCAGCGGGCTTAGCCTGGCGGTCATTCGTTCCTGCTGCCAGTTGGCATTGCCCCAAAGAGAAAACGTCCAACCACGGACTGTTTTGTGCAGGCTAACTGAATTGTTGGTAGAGAACCTTCGACTGTCAAGTTCCTGAAAAGAGCCTCGGGCCGCCTGAACATCTGTTCCAAAAATCCCGGGATACAGCAAGGGCGTTACCTTCAAAGAAGAAGGGGTATCGGAATAGTCGGTGACGGAAGAGCAAAATAAACGCAAGGAAAGGAATGGTTTTACCAGGTTAAATGTATTCCTGAGCCTGATGGCAGATGGAACGGAAAAGTCTTGCAAGACCGTATCGGCAGACTTCAAGATCTGCCCGTGATCTATGTTCCGACTTCCTTCCAATACAAGGTTATTTTTCAGGTACATTTTTTCTGTATTACCCGTTACTTCAAACGCTAGGTTTATCGATACTGTTCCAAAAAGTGTGTCTGAAATAAAAAACATAGCCTCTTAAGAATTAGTTTTGCAAATGACAAAAAAAAGTAAAACCACTTAATCTAAAAGACTATGTTATTGACAAAAGAACAACTTTCTTGTGTAATAAGCAAACATGCAGAGCGAGAAAACGGATT
>MWEV01000068.1 GCA_002071245.1 Deltaproteobacteria bacterium ADurb.Bin026 | reverse complement strand
ACTTTTTTAATTATTACTTTAGAAGCTTGCACCCGGGCATTGTTTTGCTTTGAGAAGAGCAAAAGCCATGGGTGCAAATGCCTCATGGCTTTTTTAATGCGTAGCCATGGGCATAATAACCATGGCTTTTTTGTTTTTGGGAGGAATTATTATGATAGTTTCGCATAAGATTAAACAACAGATGGAAGAAACTGGTTGGATTAGAAGGATGTTCGAAGAGGGTATCGGCATGAAAAAACGATACGGTGATGAAAATGTATTTGACTTTTCACTTGGGAACCCTGATGTCGAGCCACCCCAGCAACTAAAGCAGTCACTTATCGACACCTTAAATAGGCCCGATGTCGGTATGCACCGTTATATGCCAAACTGTGGCTTAGACGATGTAAGGAAAGAGATTGCAGCCTATTTAACGGAATACTATGGCATGCCTTTCACTGCACAGCATACATACATGACAGCAGGAAGTGCAGGTGGTCTCAACATTTTACTCAAAAGCATCCTTAACATGGGCGATGAGGTTATCGTGCCCACGCCATATTTCATGGAATTCAAATATTATATTGAAAGCCACGGGGGTGTTGCCAGACTGGTTAATACGAGAGACGATTTTCAACTTGATATACAAAAGATTGAGGATGCAATAACACCAAAAACAAGGGCAATTCTCATCAACAGCCCAAACAACCCTACAGGCGTCATATACTCTGAGAGTGTCTTGCGTGAACTTGCCGAACTCCTATATAAATATCGCGGTCAAGGCAAAAAGATATATCTGATTTCCGATGATGCCTACAAAAAACTTATTTATGAAAACATACAACCACCGAATATTTTTTCAATTTATGACCTTGTTATCTCTGTAACATCACATTCAAAAGACCTTGCGCTACCTGGCGAGAGGATTGGATATATAGCGATATCACCTGAAATCAAAGATGTTGACATGCTGATATCTGGGCTTATGTTCTCAAGCAGGGCGCTTGGATTCGTAAATGCACCTGCATTGTTCCAGAGGGTGGTAGGCAAATTCCAGAGAAACTCAGTGGACATCAACGAATATCAGAAAAAAAGGGATGTTCTCTATAACGCCCTCGTTGAAGCTGGTTTCGAATGTATAAAACCAATGGGTGCATTCTATATCTTCCCCAAATCACCTATAGACAATGAACTTGAGTTTGTTAAAATCTTGCAGGAAAAAGAGCATATACTTGCTGTACCTGGAAGGGGTTTTGGAAAAGAGGGCTTTTTCAGAATAGCCTATTGTGTGCCTTTTGAAAAGGTGCTTGGTGCATTGGATGGTTTCCGCAGAATTGGAAAAGAATACATCAAATAAGGAGTTGGAATTATGGTAATATCGAACAAGATTTCCGAATCAATGAAGGATTCATCATGGATCAGGGCAATGTTTGATGAAGGTGAAAAACTTAAAAAACAATTCGGCCCTGAGCATATATTTGATTTTACACTCGGGAATCCCATCACTGAACCCCCCACAGAGTTAAAAAATGAACTTATCAAGATTGTCACATCTGAACTAAAGGGTATGCACAGATACATGTCAAACAGTGGATATGAAGAGGTAAGAGAAGATATTGCAGAATTTTATCGTGGCACAACAGGAATACCTTTTACGAGAGATCACATTGTCATGACCGTAGGTTCTGCTGGTGGGATCAATGTTGTGTTGAAGTCTCTGCTTGATCCCGGTGATGAGGTTATCGTGCCATGTCCATATTTTGTTGAATTTAAATTCTATATTGAAAATCATGGTGGTATTATGAAGCTTGTTGATACTAAAGATGATTTTCACCTTGACATCGAAAAGATCGAACAAGCCATAAACAAAAACACAAAGGCAATTATTATAAATTCGCCTCACAACCCTACGGGTGCTGTTTATTATAAAAACGAACTAAATGAATTAGCCGCGCTACTCAATGAAAAAAGAAAAAAGGGTCAAAGGATCTTCATCATCTCGGACGAGGCGTATAGGAAGATTATCTATGACAACATAAAATATCCTGTAATGTTCAATATCTATGATGATACCGTATCGATCACATCACATTCAAAAGACCTTGCGTTACCTGGCGAGAGGATTGGATACATTGCGATCTCTCCTCTTATAAAGGATGCAACAAGCCTCATCAACGCCACTATATTTTCGAACAGAATTCTTGGTTTCATAAATGCACCGGCAATCATGCAAAGGCTTGTGGGCAGGTTTCAGAAAAACAGCGTCGATATCATCGATTATCAGATAAAAAGGGATGCGATATATAACATACTTGCAAATGCCGGATATGACGTTGTCAAGCCAGAAGGTGCTTTTTATATATTCCCTAAATCGCCCGACCAGGACGATATAAGGTTTGTGAGAAATCTTCAGGAAAACCATATACTTGCAGTTCCAGGAACAGGGTTTGGCAAAAAGGGGTATTTCAGGCTTGCATACTGTGTAGAAATGGACATCATTAAACGGTCGGAGCCTCATTTTAAAAAGGCATTAGAATCCTTTCCGATCTGAAAAAATTGTAAAATCGTATCTTTTCAGGTAAAGTATATTCTATGCACACGGTTTTGATAATTGACGATGAAAAACCTATCCTGGACAGTCTGTTCTCCATTCTGACAGATGAAGGGTTTCGAATTCTTAAAGCAACTGATGGCAATGAAGGTCTTTCGATATTCGAAAGAGAAAAACCCGATGTCGTTCTCCTTGATGTATGGATGCCTGGCATGGATGGGTTGCAGATTTTAAGCAGGATAAAGAAAAAAGACAATAAAGCAATAGTCATCGTTATATCAGGACACGGCACAATATCTACTGCTGTCGAGGCCGTTAAAAGAGGGGCGTACGATTTTCTTGAAAAACCTCTCTCAATCGAGAAGGTGTTAGAGGTTATTTATAGAGGGTTGGGGCTCGACAGCGTTCGTTCAATCGGAACGGAAAATATGAGTGTTGGCATCACAAAAGGTTCTGATATCCATAAACAAAAGACCATAGGTAAAAGCATAGTTGTCTACGGAATGGGGCTTCATACAGGCGTAAAAACAGGCATGATACTCTTACCTATGCCGGAAAATACAGGGATCGTATTCGAGCATATACCCGATGGAGAAAGGATACCGGCATACATCGATTATGTCTTTTCTGTTGGATATGCCTCTTCCTTGAAAGGCAAAAACTGCCTTGTGCGGACCATTGAACATCTTCTTGCAACCTGTCACATGTATGGTATCACAAACCTGCTCATAAAAGTCAGCGAGGAAGTGCCTATACTTGACGGATCATCCATTGAAATATGCAAGAAGATTGACGAGGCAGGCATTGTCGAACAAAGTGACGGCATTAAACCCTTAAGATTAAACGAACCCATTATATTGAACGGGTTTTCTGATGGAAAATATCTTGCAATTGAACCATGCGAAGGCTTTGAAATCGACTACACCCTTGAACATCCAAGACCCATAGGTTTGCAGCATTATCATTTTTATGGTAGCAAAGATAATTTCATAAAAGATATAGCACCTGCAAGAACGTTTGGTTTTTTGAAGGATTTTGACCGGCTCGAAAAAATGGGACTTGGCTCGGGCGGACGGATTAGCAATGTAATAATACTCAGCGAAGAAGGGGTGATTAATACAAAACTTCGCTTTGAAGATGAATTTGTAAGACATAAAGTACTTGACCTTTTAGGTGATATCTACCTTCTCAACCGACCAATCATTGGCAAGATTATTGCCAAACAAACTGGACATGTTGAAAATATCGCACTCGTGAAGGCACTAAAGTCGATGGAAATAGCCAATGATCAGGCTTGATCACATAGGTTTTGTTACTAAAGACATTGAATCACTGGCAGGTGTTTTCAAAGCACTGGGCATAAGTGATATTACAGAACCCATTGAAAATCCAAGCCAGAAAGTAGCCGCATCGTTTGCAAACGTTGGCGATAAAGAAGATGTTTACGTTGAAATCCTTGAGCCGACCCGCGACGATTCTCCTATATCAAAATTCCTCGAAAAACAAGGTGGCGGACTTCATCACCTCTGCTTTGAGGTCGATAATATCGAAAAAACATCAGAAGATTTGGTTGCAAAAGGATTTAAGATGATCGTCCCCCCTGAAGATTGTGGGGCATATGATAAAAATCTCAAAAGAGATTGCAGTGGCATAACAAAGATTGCATTTTTTATTGCTGCAGACAGATTCCTTGTTGAACTTATAGAAAAAGGACGATAAAGTCAGCCCGAAGGGCGAAGTGTGAAGTGTGAAAATATAAATTCTGAAATACCTTCTTTATCATCTCTCGAGAATACAGGAACATGCGCCGAAAAAGGCAGATCTGTAACTATTGCAAGCAGGTTTTCATCATCTAAGCAAAGCGGGGGCTGATCTTCTCTGTTTATATATACCTCTATCTTTGGCAGTTTGGCCTTTTTATAGCCCTCAATAATAACAATATCCGTTTCTGTAACATATCTTGAAATAATATCTTCCACCTCTGGCTCTACAAAGGAATCCTTAATGACAGCGATTTTATCGGGAGACGAGATAATGACTGTCTGGGCACCTGCTTGCTTGAATCTGTGTGTATCCTTGCCAGGTATATCTATATCGAAACCGAGATGGTGGTGCTTAATAACGGCAACGCGTATGCCTTTTGAACAAAAGATTGGTATCAGACTTTCGATAAGACTTGTTTTTCCTGTTTTTGAGAGACCGACAAAAGCTAAGACAGGTATGCTGTTGTTTGACATATACTGCCTTAGGAAAAAGTTGTCTTGGAAAAATAGAAATGAAACGCCACAACTACCAGTGCATGATCTATGATGCCATTTTCTATGAGTGATGGGATCTGTACAACAGGAACGTGAACAACATCAATGTCCTCATCGGGGTCAAAATTCGTATCGGTTACTTTCCGTGCGTTTTTAACAAGATATGTATGACAAAGGTTGTTGAATATAGCGGGGTTCGGGTTTACTGCGCCAAGATATTCGATTGTGTCACCAGCATATCCTGTCTCTTCAACCAACTCCCTTAGTGCTGCCTCTTTGTGATGTTCAACGCCGACAAGTCCACCTGGAATCTCAAGCGTAATCTTCTGCGTGCCATGCCTAAATTGCTTAATCATGACGATCTCTTGGTTTTCGGTAACAGGTATCACGTTAACCCAATCGTTTGTTTCTATTGTATAAAACTGACCCGTATCTTTAGTGCGTGGAGAAATGGCACGAACAGTTTTTATCTTAAAGACCCTGTAGTCTCTGTCAACCGTTGAACCAAGAAGTTCCCATTCCTTAACCATAGCGTTAAGTTATCACAGGGCTATTCTCTTTTTCAATCTAAAACGTCCAGGCGATACAAACCGGCTTATTTTCTCAGCTTTCTAACACAAAAGTAACATTAAGGGTAACGCGGTATTCAATTATCTTACCGTCCTCCACCTTGCATCTGTGATCGCCAACTCTGATACCAGTAATACCCCTTAATGTTTTAGACGCACGTTTAAAGCCGACATTTATCGCTTCATCAAAGCTTTTTGGGGAAGCCCCTATGATTTCTGTAACTCTTGCAACCCTTCCATCATATTTCATGAAAAATTCCTCCTGGTATTAATTTCAGAAGGTATCAGAAAATATCAATAACGTCAATGATTTTCCAAAATAATTCCAAGCAAAACACATGTTCAGACTAACTTCAATTCATTGATTTTGGGCTTTGTTTGATGTAAATTACACTCGGCAGCAAAATGCTTGCAGAAAACCGGAGGTTTTGATGAAAAGAATTTTCAGTGGTATTCAGCCAACAGGAGATATTCACCTGGGAAACTATGTTGGCGCCATAAGAAACTGGGTTTATCTGACAGAAACGTATGATTGTATTTACTGCGTTGTGGATTACCATGCAATAACAATAGCCTACGAGATTGAAGAATTAAAAAGGAGAACACTGGAAACAGCTCTCGTTTTGCTTGCTTGCGGGTTATCACCTGATAAATGTAAAATGTTTGTTCAATCCCATGTACGTGAACATACTGAGCTTGCGTGGATATTCAACTGTGTGACCCCCATAGGTGAACTCGAGAGGATGACCCAATTCAAAGATAAGTCGAAACAGCACCGTGCAAATATAAATATGGGGCTTATGGGTTACCCGGTGCTGCAAGCTGCTGATATCCTTATATATAAGGCTGGATATGTTCCTGTCGGAGAGGATCAGGTACAACATGTTGAGTTGACGAGAGAAGTGGCAAGAAAGTTCAACACCAGATACGGTGACATCTTCCCTGAACCACAGGTAATACTTTCGATGGCTCCTAAGATTCTTGGTGTTGACGGGTCAAGCAAAATGTCGAAATCAATGAACAACTATATAGGACTTCTGGAAAACAGCGATACGATTTGGGAAAAGCTGAGAACCGCTGTAACCGATGTCAACCGAATAAGAAGAAAAGACCCTGGCGACCCCTCTGTTTGCAACATTTTTACGATTCACCGAGCCTTTTCACCAGACCAGACATTACTCGACATTGACAACGGATGTCGAACTGCATCAATAGGCTGCATTGACTGCAAAAAAACGCTTTTCACAAACATGATGGAAGAGTTGAACCCCATAAGAGAACGGGCAGAATCACTAAACAATGATATAGATTATGTCATTGACGTAATAAAGGCAGGTGCGGACAAATGTAGGGCAATCGCCGAAAAAACAATGGATGAGGTTCGCACGACAATAGGCGTTTTTGTATAGGCATCTGTCAGTCAAGGAATAAGAATAAAAAAACAGCCGATATCCGATATCAGATAGAGACGGTTATTAGCTTGACATTTCTTCACATCTAAAATAATCTTTCCTAATGAAAAATCTATCTATTGGCATGTTTGACTCTGGTATTGGAGGGTTAACCGTACTCAAGGAAGTACGAAAAATACTGCCCAATGAACATATTATATATCTGGGCGACACAGCAAGGGTCCCTTATGGTAATAAATCCCCACAAACAATCACAAAATATGCACTGGAAAGCGCCATCTTTCTCCTTACAAAGGGCATAAAGATTCTTGTGGTTGCCTGCAATACGTCTTCGGCTTTGGCGCTTGGCGTACTACAAAAAAAACTCCCCGTCCCCGTCTTGGGTGTCATTGAACCCGGCGCAAAAGAAGCAGTCAGGCATTCAAAAAACAAAAAGATAGGCATAATAGGCACAAAGGCTACTATCAGCAGCATGGCATATGTCAATGCGATGAAAAGATTAGACCCTGACATAGAGGTTTTTTCAAAACCATGTCCTTTGTTTGTACCCATAGCCGAAGAGGGACTTGAAAACGATAAAGTTGCCATTTTCATGGCAGAAAAATA
>MWEV01000067.1 GCA_002071245.1 Deltaproteobacteria bacterium ADurb.Bin026 | reverse complement strand
GCTAAAATCAATGGCAATATATCGCTCTCCATTTTAAATAGAATCGGTTGTGTTTCCGGGTCACCGAATCTTGCATTAAATTCAAGCGTATATGGTGTGCCTCGAGAAAGCATCAAGCCGTCATACAACACGCCTTTATATATGACACCCTCATTCTCTAATGCGTTTATCATCTTTAGCATTATATCTTTGTTTATAATTTCTTCAAGTTCTTTGCTTATAAATGGAATAGGCGTATAGGCACCCATACCGCCGGTATTTGGTCCTATATCTCCATCCAATAACGCCTTGTGATCCTGAGAGGCCAACATGGGCAAAATGGTCTTCCCATCGGTAAACGCAAGATAGGATGCCTCGATACCAGGGAGAAAATCCTCAATAATAACCTTTTTCCCTGCATCCCCATGGATCATCTTTACAAGGAGGTCAGTAAGGACAATCTCGCCTTCCTCTTTGCTTTCTACAACATATGCGCCTTTCCCTGCACATAAGCCATCTGCCTTAATTACATAAGGAGGAGTCAATCCTTTAATATACGCCTTAGCATCATGATAATCTGAAAATATTTTGAATGGAGCCGTAGGAATGCTATATTTTTTCAACAACTCCTTCGTAAACACTTTACTTGTCTCTATTAAGGCACCGTTTTGCCTTGGCCCGAAAATAGGTATACCAGATTTTTCATATGCATCGACAATACCAGACGCAAGCGGATTCTCAGGACCAACAACGACAAGTTCTATCTTTTCTTTCTTTGTAAATGTAATCAAACCATCTATGTCAGAGATATTCATATCAACACATGTCGCAATCTCAGAAATTCCACCATTTCCCGGTATACAAAAAATTGTTTCTACATCTTTTGATTCGGATAGCTTCCACACAAGTGCGTGTTCCCTGCCACCCCCGCCAATTACAAGCACCTTCATTAAAATCTCCCTTTGCGTTTTTTAGCTAAAGCTGTTTAATGCTGGACTACCTTCTCACGCCTGATAGATATTCAGTAATAGCTCTATCATAATCAGCCGTAGTTGCATATACCTTTTTTGCAAGATAAAATCTGAAATCCTCTGTTGTTGCACCACTGTTTGCCTTTATATTTTCCATGACCTTAGGGTAATCATCTGCATCAACGACGACTGTCACAAACTTAAAATTCTTAGCCGCCGCTCTTATCATTGAAGGACCGCCAATATCAATATTCTCTATCGCCTCTTCAAAGCTGCAATCTTTGCTTATAACCTCTTTGAATGGATAAAGATTTACCACTATCATATCTATATGTTTTATTTCCAGCTTTTCCATTGCCTTCTGGTGTTCTGCATTGTCTCGTATATTAAGTATTCCACCGTGCACCTTTGGATGCAGCGTCTTTACCCTCCCATCCATAATCTCCGGAAAACCGGTATATGCACTAATCTCAACAGGATTAACACCTATGCTGTCAAGATATCTTTTTGTACCGCCTGTTGATAAAATTTCTACACCATAACTCTTGAGAAACGGAGCTAACTCTGACAGGCCGGCTTTGTTTGATACACTAATTATCGCCCGTTTAATCTTCATTATAACCCTCCTTTAATCATTGATATAAGTTATCATGAACAACTATAAATGCTTTGCGAGCCTTAAGCTCCACTGGTTGAAACACATTTTTGCTATTTATCATAAACTGTTCCATTAAGAGCAAGCTCAATTACAAACCCAAATCCTCGTTTATCAGAAAAACAGATACATCCGTTTCGCTTGGTCTCATTTGCATTATGGATATTATCCTGCAAATCCTTCCCTCTGATTTGCAATCATGACAATGTCCTGTTTCTGCACATGGTAGCGAAAGATTCAACCTTTTGGCATTCATGGGTGCGGCTATATTTTTTACCCTCTCGAGACCAGCGTTTATGTCAGGCACTATTTTATTAAACCCGGCAATGATGATGACCTTTTTAGGCCCATATGTTGTGCTATTTGTTCTGTTGCCTTTACCATCAACATTGATAATTTCGCCTTTTTCTGTAATCGCATTGGCACTTGACAAAAAAAGGTCGCATGTCAATTGTCTAAATCTGATCTCGTTAATCTCTTCCTTTGTAAGACCTTGTTTCCAATGGTCAAGAATCTCAACATTTTTGTCCTTAAGAAGTTCTACGATACCGAGGCTTCTTACTGTGATAGAACCACCGAAACCAATTTTCATTTTTGGTTTTACAAAACCCATAACCTTATCGACAAGCGTTTGTCTATCAGAAAAAAATGCTGCATCAAAAAAGTTTGATTCGAGCGCCTTTAGGGTTCTCTGAACAGTCTTTTCTATGTGCCATCCTTTCACATCCATAACAACACCCCTTTTAAAATCAACTAATACGCAGTAAGGACTATACGATACGAGTTTTATAGTAAATTCACGTTCAACGGTTTGTCAATAGCAATCTTTTTCAAAAAAAATCTATCACAAATTTTCAACAATATTTTATTGGATATTGGGCATATAATAGATATTGTCGGCAAAATAAAAACTTTTTATCTTGCCCTGCTTCTCCATCAGCTTTAGAATATTCTTCGTTTCATCTAAAGACAAACCTGTAACGCTTAAAATATCATCGAGCGTTAAGGACCTCCTGTTTATCATGCTCAGGATTGTCTCTGCACTGTCTTCTTTGCCCTCTCTTTCTGTGACTGCCTTTTTAAATGAACAGACAATCTCGCAGTTATTTCCAAAATACCTGCATATGCGTTCAAGTTCATCTTGTGTCATACTTTTTATTGAATTATCCACCGGCGGTCTCGTTACTGTGTTCAATTGCACTTTATCAACATTAAGAACATTGATGATTTTTTTAAATTTTTCAAGCTCCTCTAAATCATCATTTATATCTTTAATCATCATAACCTCAAGCCATATTTTACCTTTATATGTATCTCTTAATGCTTTCAGGCCGTCGATGATCGTATTTAGTTTAATGTCTGAATGCGGTCTATTGATATAATGGAAAATGTCCTCGCTCGCCGCATCAAGGGATGGTAGAATGATATCAGCCGAACTTATTTCCTCCCTTACCTTTTCATCATACAAAAGAGAACTATT
>MWEV01000066.1 GCA_002071245.1 Deltaproteobacteria bacterium ADurb.Bin026 | reverse complement strand
TTCGAGATTTTCTATTTCCACATATATGTTGTCATGCAATTGACTATATTTATCGAAATTTATCTGTGTGATTGCGGCTTTGTTTTGAAAGACTTTGTCGATTTTTTCTGAGGTTTTAAAAAGCTGATCCCTGTAAGACGATGCAAATCTCTGCAATTTGTATTTGTTTAAATAATCGATATTATAAGAGATCCGATCCTTGAGCGCACCGATTGATTTCAAAAGCGCCTTTTTCTTTTCCTTAAGAAAATCATCGCATCTGGAGATGACAAGTTTGGAGTAATATAGGGCGTCAAAGTATCCATAATAACTTTCAGTATCATAGGCATTCTTTGCCTTTAAAAATAATGATTGAATATCTTCAGATAGTTGTTTTTCCGCTATTTTTGAATTCATTGACAATTCGTTTTCTGCTTTGTTTAGGGCATCTGAGGCGTCTTTTTTTACATTGTTGAATAATTTGGTCAGTTCAGGCATTATGAAATTGCTATAAGATTTCAGTTCTGGGTCGATGTAGGCGCACATGAAGTATTTTCTGTTGCTTTCAACGAGTTTGATGAGTTGTGTGATTGCTGTGTTTACCTTATTTTGCTGGAACTTTATGATGATATCCAGATACACCGCATCAGAGCAGGAAGGGTTTTTGGAGATTATATTTCCGATTATTTTAGATGCCTCCTCGGATCTGTTGTTCATTTTGTGGGTACGTGCAAGGAGAAGTTGCAGGTATATTTTATGGATTGGGGGTGCTGGATGCGCAAGCGCTTCATTGAAATGATTTATGGCATTATCATAGTCATTCTTTTCTATGCACATAAATCCCAGGACACAATATACCCTGAAATCGTTAGCCTGGTGTTCAAACGCCTTTTTTATCAGAGATTCAGCCATGGGATGGTTGGATATACGTAAAGAATCTTGCGCAAGCCATACAAAACCACCTTCTTTTTCGCTTAATCTGTTTGCTACGGTATTCCAATCATCGCCTGTTGCCCCCCATATAGCCCTTAAAAAACGAAGTTGATATACCCTTGTCAGCTCGTAAAAACTATAAAAAGAGAGTATATCGGACTTTTCTGCATCACTACTCGATGTATCCGAAACAAGAGAGTTTAAAAAGAGTTCATTGATTGAATCAAAGGAAAGGTAACCCAATCTGTCGAGGGCATGTGTAACATCAGGCAGTTTTTTCGAAGGACAATCCATAGATATATGTTTTTTACTGCCACAATAAAAACATGGTGCAAATGAACCTTGTATAAGTGCATCACCATAAAGGAATATTTCAATCTCATCTTGTTCCACATTGTCTCTATGCGACCACCTGTAAAAATGTTTATTATTAATCTTTTTATTGATACGGGTAAAGGCAGTCCTCTCAAGATCGTCCATCGTATGGTATGTGTCTTCTGATATATTAATGGTGCCTGGTTTGAATGATTCGCGACTGAAGCAATATCCTTTCGCTATAATATCATCTTCCGAAAGACATGGGAAGGTTTCAATGACGATTTGGATGGGAAGGAAGGCGTCTTTTGATTTCTCGATCAGTTTGTCAGCCAATAACCCCATGATGTATGATGATGTCTTAACTGCAGCGCCAACATCGTTGAAAAATATCATAAAAGATGTGTCTGGTAGTCGTATTTTTCTTTTGGCATTTTTCATTATAAAGGCATTTTCAGTAAAATCGAAACCATTCCAGATCGTTTTAAAATCTTCATCTGCCAGTTCATTTACTGGAGATATATAGACCGTAATGTTATTTGTGGGGGCAAGTTCGACCTTCTCATCCCAAGACACCTTGTATGCCTCGATTCTATATGGAATGTTCTTTATGTGCCAGTTCGGGACTAACTCGAAATGAACGTGAGGTATGTTTTTCACGAGATTATATATATCGCCTGATATGAAAATCTGACCCCCATAGGCGAGATTTGTCAATTTCGATGCGACATTTACGACATCGCCATATATGTCATTGTTCTCAACTATTACTCTGCCATAATGAATACCAACCCTTACGCCTATATTGCCTGGCGAATATTTGTCGTTGTCTGCAACCTTGAACTTCTGCTGCATCTTGATAGCCGCCTTAAAGGCCTCAGCAGGGACGGCGAAACTTGCCATGATGGAGTCGCCGATGAGTTTTATGACTTTGCCTCCATATGCAGAAACGATCGATGAAGCTATATTGTGATGACTGCGAAGCATCTCCCTTCCAAGCTTATCTCCATGAGTCTTGAAGTATTCGGTCGAACCAACTATATCTGTAAAAAGAACAGCAACATTTTCTGTCAAGGTATTGTCAGGATATGCCTGTGCTATCGGAAAAGAGTCTGTCATGATAATGTTTTTAGAAGTTTTTGCATAGTTATCCATATGTGTCCCAATATATTATCGACCACTTTCAATTTTTTCATAAATTATTTGAATTTTGTGTCTATGTAAAGATATTTTGTCACACATCGGTGTGACTGTGATATTCTATGTGGAATATCGAGTTTTGTAGAAGAAACGCTTTATGTGATATATTTTTTAGATGACATCGATATAAGACTTGACTGTGAGATTTGATTTTTCGATGTTTTTTAGAAGATCATCCGTGA
>MWEV01000065.1 GCA_002071245.1 Deltaproteobacteria bacterium ADurb.Bin026 | reverse complement strand
TTAAACAGCCGTTATCTTGAAATAAGTCTCAAGCTTCCCAGGATAGATTATATATATGAGCAAAGATTGAGGGAATTGGCAAAAAAACACATAAAAAGGGGCAAAATAGATATAACGATGAAATGGGAAAGATATAGCGGAGAGTGGAACACCCCTAAAATAAACGAGATTGCGGTTAAACAGTACCTTGACCTAGTAAAAGTCTTAAAAGATACATACGGCCTTAAAGGGGATCTAACCATAGAGAATATACTGACATTCAGGGACATTGTGAGTTACGAGGAGAATAACAATATCTCTGAAGACAACCTTGTCAAGTCCTTCATGGATATAATAAAAAAGCTAAACGAAGAGAGGGCAAGAGAAGGTAAGATTATACAGAAGGATATTAAAGAACGACTGAAAAATATTTCGAAAAGCCTGAGCGAAATCGAGAAAAGATGGCCTATCGCAATAAAAGGTCATGAGGAAAAATTGAGAAACCGGATGATGGAGATTACAAAGTCAACATCTATTGATGAGGTCAGGGTGTTGCAGGAAATAGCTGTATATATGGACCGTTTCGATATCTCAGAGGAAGTAGTAAGGCTTAAAGGCCACATAGATAACTTTAAGAACACGCTTGCTTCGGCTGAGGCAGTCGGAAGAAAACTCGACTTCATCATTCAGGAGATGGTGCGGGAAGCAAACACAATTGGAAGCAAATCAAACGACCTCCATATAAACGAGAGGGTTGTGCAGATAAAGGTTGAGATTGAAAAGATGCGTGAACAGGCGCAAAACGTAGAATAAAGATTTATCATCAGGGGTGTGATCGGTTGAAAGAGGCAAAAGGATATCTGTTTGTGGTCTCGGGTCCTTCGGGTGTGGGTAAGAGCACACTCATCAGACGATTTTTAGCAGAAGACAAGAAAAGCGTATTTTCCGTCTCGTACACGACAAGGCAAAAACGTCCAAATGAAGTAGAGGGGAAAGACTATTATTTTGTTGATGTCGATACGTTCAATGATACTATAAATAAAAATGGTTTTCTTGAATGGGAAAATGTATATACCTATCTATATGGTACACCAAAAAAGGAGGTATTAGAAGCACTTGAGTCCGGAAAAGACGTTGTCCTCGATATCGACGTGAAGGGCGCATTAAGGGTAAAGAGCCAACATCCCGATGCATTTTTGATATTTATCCAACCTCCTTCGTTGTATGAATTAAAAAATAGACTTTTGTTTAGAGGAGAAAAAGAGATAGAGGCAAGATCGAAGAGAGTGGAAGAAGAGGTTGAAAAAAAAGGTTATTTTGATTATACTGTAATCAATGATAATGTCGACGAAGCCTATAGAGAATTCAAACACATTATTGAAAAAATAAGGGAGGCAAAATGGCAAGAATAACCGTTGAAGACTGTATGGATAAGGTAGAAAACCGTTTCGAACTTGTCCACCTCTCTGCTAAAAGGGCGAAGCAATTAGTCAAGGGATCTAGACCTCTCGTCAAATCAACAAACCGAGAGATCGTAACAGCCTTGAGAGAGATTGCAGAGGACCTTGTGTATTTTGAGAAAAAAGATACTGTAGAAAAGGATAGGGACGAAAAACGAGATACCCCTTATCAATATTCAAATTTTGCACCGTAACCCACATATTTTTTATATTTTCTTGATTTAGGTCAAAGACTCGTTCCACTGCAAGCGTTATAATGTCCTCATAAAAACATTTAAATACAGGAGGACATTATGTTTTGTTATCAATGCGAACAAACTGCAAGAGGAGAGGGATGCACAAAGTCGGGTGTCTGTGGCAAAGAACCCGATGTTGCAGCACTACAGGACCTTCTCGTTTATGTGCTATCTGAACTGTCATTCTATGCTGAAAAAGGAAGAAATGCCGGCATTATTGACCATGATTCTGATGTTTTTGCACTTGAAGCCTTATTTGCGACCCTAACAAACGTTGATTTTGACCCTGAACGTTTTGTAGAGCTTATCAACCGCGCAACAACGTTAAAGGATTCATTAAAAGAGAAACTTGGCAAAGCAGGTATAGATGTAGATTTACCAGCAGGTTTCAGCTCGTTTACGCCAGAGACAACGATGGAAGGTTTAATCAAACAGGGTGAGGCTGTGCAAATACGGCCTGATAACTCAACACCAGACATTACATCACTTAAACATACCCTTCTTTTTGGGCTCAAGGGTGTTGCAGCATATGCATATCATGCCAGGATACTTAACCAGGAAGATGATGCTGTGTATGCATTTATCCATGAAGCACTGGTTGCAATCTTCAGAAGGACAATCGATCTCAACGAAGCCCTTTCGCTTGTACTGAAGTGTGGCGAAATAAATCTAAAAACCATGGAGATACTTGATGCTGCAAATACAGGGGCTTACGGGCATCCCGTCCCAACAAAAGTCCCTCTTGGCGCAAAAAAGGGGAAGGCCATACTCGTTTCAGGCCATGACCTCAAGGATTTGGAAGAAATATTGAAGCAGACAGAAGGTAAAGGGATATACATTTATACCCATGGCGAAATGCTTCCCGCACACGGCTATCCAAATCTCAAAAAATATACCCACCTTTACGGGCATTACGGGACTGCCTGGCAGAATCAGCAAAAAGAATTTGCACAATTTCCTGGCGCAATACTCATGACAACCAACTGCATTCAGAAGCCAAAAGATACATACAAGGATAATATTTTTACACTTGGTACTGTTGGGTGGCCGGGTGTTGTACATATCTCGGGACATGATTTCGCTCCTGCAATTGAGAAGGCTCTTTCAATGACAGGATTCACGGAGGATGTCGAAGGAAAATCCGTAATGGTTGGCTTTGGTCGAAATACTGTTATGGGTGTTGCAAATACTGTTATTGAAGCCGTAAAAAACAAACAGATACGTCACTTTTTCCTCGTAGCAGGCTGCGACGGCGCAAAACCAGGCAGGAATTACTATACTGAATTTGTAGAAAAGGTTCCAAAAGACTGCATTGTTCTCACGCTTGCATGCGGTAAATTTCGTTTCTTTGATAAAGACCTTGGTGATATAGGTGGTATTCCAAGGCTGCTCGATATCGGCCAATGCAATGACGCCTATTCTGCAATACAGATTGCCATTGCGCTCTCTAAGGCCTTTAATGTTGGCGTTAACGATCTACCTCTATCCCTTGTGCTTTCCTGGTACGAACAAAAGGCAGTTGCAATCCTGCTGACGCTCCTTTATCTCGGCATTAAAGATATCCGTCTTGGACCATCTTTACCGGCCTTTGTCACCTCGAATGTACTTAATGTGCTTGTAGAAAAGTTTGATATAAAACCTATTACAACGCCGGACGAAGATCTAAAGGCGATATTAAAAACTGCATAGAATAGAATATATAGGGCGTAGAGAAAAAATTATGATGTTTCTCTATGCCCTATAATCGCAATGAAGGTGGAAACAATGAAGATAAAAAGAAAAATTATAGAAATCGACGAAAACAAATGCAACGGGTGCGGACAGTGTGTAGCGGCATGCGCTGAGGGCGCAATACAGATTTTTGATGGTAAGGCAAGGCTCGTTTCTGAAAATTATTGTGATGGACTTGCTGCATGCATAGGCGAATGCCCGGAAGGTGCATTAAGTATAGTGGAACGAGAAGCAGATGCATTCGACCCCGATGCAGTCGAACTACATCTCAAACATGAAGTGACAAAGACTCAACAGGAAAAAGGAGTTTTTCCACATTTCGCCAACAACAACTCGCCGTCAGAAACATTGCCATGCGGTTGTCCTTCCTCGAATATCCAGTTATTTGAGTCTTTATGTGAAGAGGCTAACCAACCTTCAAGATACACTGAAAAGGGTTCTGGACTTACCCATTGGCCTGTCCAGATAAAACTTGTCCCGCCTACAGCACCTTTCCTCGAGGGGGCAGATCTTCTTGTCGCATCGGATTGTACACCTTTGGCTTATCCTTATTTCCACAATGATTTTTTGAAAGGAAAGGTTGTTTTGATTGGGTGCCCCAAATTTGACGATACTGAAGAATATATCAAAAGGTTTGCAGAGATATTCAGGGGATCAAGTATTAAAAGCATTACAGTGCTTATCATGGAGGTACCTTGTTGCTCAAAGATGCCGTTGATCGTCAGACGGGGGATGGAGCTTTCAGGCCAAAACATACCAATTGAAATTATCACTATAAGTGTAAAGGGTAAGATTCTGAAAAGGGTAACAACATAGAAAAACCCCGCCAGACACAAAGGATTGGCGGGGTTTTTAAACGACACTACTTCATTGCCTTTGATGCATCTTTAAATTCTTTTTCATCGAGGACGCCATCTCCATCTTTATCGAACTGTTTAAACATTTCTGGCGTGACATTGACAAATATAACCGTTAATTCTTCAATTGTTACTTTGCCGTCTTTATTTGCATCAATATCCTTGAACCCCCTTTTTTTAGCTGCGGGTTTTTCCTTTTTCTCCTTAGCCGGTTTAGCTGCGGCTATCTTCTTTACATTAATGCCGTCTTTTGAATATTTAACAGCAGCCTTATCACCGACCTTAATCTCGCTGATGTCTTTGTAACCCTTAAAAGTTGCCTTTGCAAGATCAAATGTGACAACATCTTTCTTGGTTTTTACCGTAAGTGTCTTTGCTGTAGCATCAACATTTGTTACCTCTCCATAAAAACCCGCTGGTTTTGGTTTGGGTTTCGGCTTATCAGCCTTTGCCTCTGCCTTCTCAGGCGCAGGAGCTGCCTTCTCAGGGGCAGGAGCTGCCTTCTCAGGCGCAGGAGCTTCCTTTGCAGGGGCAGGTTTTTCAGTTGCTGCCGGCTTGGCCTGTGCAAAAGCCATTGATACAAATGCAACACTGATGAATAATGCAAACATTACCATAAAAATCTTCTTCATGTTTTTCACCTCCTTTCTGTTTTGATTGTTGGTTATTTCTTTATGTTCTAACATTTATATACACTTGTCAAGACCTTTAGGGGATGACATAATTTTTTTCACTGTGGATGGGTTTACAATATTTAAATTTACTGTAATGGTTTCGGGCAGCTTCATAAGCAGATGTCTTTTGCTATTGAACGATTCAATAAGCCTATCATCAGTAGTCATAAAAAGATCTATTTTGTGTTTTATACAATTCAATATATGTTTGGTATCTCTATATGCCATGTTAAATTGATATTTTTTAAGAACGGTTGCAAGAATAAAATCAATATGCGATCCATCCAAGGGCAATTTGCTGGAACTTTTTTTGCTCAACCCTACTATCCTGTTCCAAAGGCCAAAGAGGTTTCTGTTCCTTATTCCCTTTTCACCCTCAAATACGGTTTCAATATTATGTCTTTCAAGCACTGAGAGCAATATTTCCCAGTTGAGCTGATAATCGGTACGCTTCAGTTCTTTCCATGATATATCGCTATACCAATTGCGCAGAGATTGTGAACATTCATTCAGGATAGCTATATCTTCTTGAGTAAGCAAAGACTCAGGTTCATCCATTTTAAAACCAAGTACTTCATTTTGAATAAACGATTCGAGCGCTTTGTATGCATCGCTCAAAACATGTACTTCTGTGTCCTCGAGAAAACCTATCTGTTCGAAAAAGATCAAAATACGTTTCCATTTTCGTATATTATCTTTTTCAATCATATTCCATCTTTCAAACTCATTTATAGCCTCCATTGCCCTCATTGTGTCTGTTATGCAGCATCCCCTCTTGTTTAGCCATAGTATAATGTCTGTCTCTAAATCAATAGGTGAAGTTACAAGACTGATCTTGTTGTCAATAAACATCCTCCAGATATTTCGCATGGATTGCCAATGGGGCAAGTTTGTTTTGCCTTCAGGTGGAGATGAGGCCAAGGTGTCAAGTATGCTGAAATCAATATAAACTTTAAGACCCATAAAGGATAACCGATTAATACATCTTTATTTGGCTCCCAGCACATGCCCGAAGATAAAATTTATGACAGACAACACGACACTGAAGAGCATGGCAATCCAAAACCCTTTCACCTCAAACCCTTTGATTACAGATGACGCAAGCATTATAAGAAGCGCATTAATCACAAAGGTGAATAGACCCAG
>MWEV01000064.1 GCA_002071245.1 Deltaproteobacteria bacterium ADurb.Bin026 | reverse complement strand
TTTTCTGGAAGCGGTAATCTGTTTATCGGATAAACGGATCTGGTAAAAGTTATGCCCCCCTCTGACGCGTGATTCGTAATCCTGGTGGGAGAACACATAATACCCCGACCGCGAGAATACCTTTGCAAGGGTGTCCCCTATTGTCTGTATGCCCTGCCCAGCCTCACCGCCGATTTTTATTGAATAATCCAGAAAACACCTCTTTTTGTCCATTATACAACATAAGAATCAATAATACCAAGTCTTTTTATATTATTATCTTGATGGTTGTTTTACACATTGAATATTGAAACCCTGCACTTCCAACGACTATGGCTTACATGGTGGCCGGCCATAGATGCCGGCCACCAAACATCGCCGTTATTCCGATTTTATGGGTATTTTTTTGGTCTCGCTAAGGGCCTTTTCAGTTTTTGGTAGCTTGATAGTGAGCACACCCTTTTTGAATATTGCACCAACCTTTTCCGTTTCTACGTCAACAGGCAGCGGTATCGTCCTGATGAAAGAACCATAGGACCGTTCAACGAGATGGAAGTCCTTACCTTTTTCCTCTTTTTCGGCCTTTTTTTCTCCCTTTATGGTAAGTGTATCCTTTGTGATTGATATATCAATATTATTTTCGTCGACACCGGGGAGTTCTGCGGTAACAACAACCTCTTTCCCTGAATCCATAATATCGATACTTGGACTGAAAGACCTGGGCTTTTTATCGAAAAGGTCAAAGCTTATATTACTGAAGAAATCGTCCATAAGTGCGTTGATCTCTTCCTGAAAAGCAAGAAATGGGTGCCTATCTTCGTGTTTAGCCGCCAAACGTACACCTTCTTTTCTTTTTTGTGGCGTAAGGTCTTTTGTTGTCATAAAAAACCTCCTTATATTTTTTCTAACTTACTCACCTGCTTCAACGGTAATTTTTTTTGCCTTCAACGGCTCCGCCTTGGGCAATATAAGTTTTAAAACGCCGTTTTTCAGGGTTGCCTTTATCTTATCCTTGTCTATCTCACCGGACAAGGTAAAGCTCCTCTGGTAATCCCCTATGCCATATTCTGAGTAAACGAGTCTTACATCGTCAGGGGTCGATAAATCTACCTTTCCATAAATGGACAGTATATTTTTTTCAAGGTTTATATCTACAGACTTTTCATCAACACCAGGCATATCGGCTGTCAACACGATATCTCCATCGCGTTCAACTATATCAACATTTGGCTTATAAATCCTCGCTGAGCGTGTTTTTTCAACAACATCTGTACTTTCTGACTCTTTTTTTGGTAGGTTTTTTGCCTTTTCTGTCATAGCACACCTCCTTTATTCTACTTTAACAGATATCTTTTTTGGTTTATCGGCTTCCAGTCTCGGCAGCATTATCGAAAGTATTCCTCTGTTAAATTTTGCGTCCACCTTTGCAGAATTAACTGGGAAAGGCATCTCAAGTGTTTTTGTGAATTTACCGTACCATCTTTCACGTCTGTGATAAGACACATTGTCCTCAACCTTTTCCGGATCGCGCGAGCCACGTATCGTAAGGGTCTTGCCTACGATTGAGATTTCGATTGCATCTGGTTCAATCCCAGGCAATTCAGTTGTAACAAGGGCCTTTTCCTCGTTTGTCCAAACATTTACCGAGGGAAAACCCTGCGATGCTGCTGTGCTGAATCGAGACAACAGATTATCCATTCTATCCTGCATATAGAAAGTGTCTATCCATGGATTCAGTCCTGTCCTGAGTGTCCCAAACCTGTCCATCCAAAACATAGCTAACCTCCTTTATGTCATTATTTTTCTAACGTTTCAAACGTTTTATCTAAAGACAATATTCTCATTAGTTTAAATTTTGTCAAGATGTGATGTTTGAGGATCGAGATGCTAATTAGTTTGACATTTCTACCGGATATGACTTATAATCAGCGAAATGCACAAGGTATTTCTGTTTTTATTAATCTTAATCTTTGCTTCTTGCAGTTACTTGCCTTTTACAAAAAAGAAGGATGACGATACTGCGCCGAAGGATACTACCGCTAAAAAGACATCAAAAGCAGACAGAAAAGCAGAGAAAATAGAAAAAATAGAGGATAAAGAACCTAAGCCTGGCGACATAAAGGTGATAGATGGCGTTGAGTATATTTATACGAGCAACAGGAGATTTATGTTGACCCCATACGAACCTGAATATGTTTGGGTCAGAAAAGATCAGTTTACGCCACGCATGGGTGAGGCGTTACTGTCAGGTGGCGCGGCCTCGAAGAAAGAAAAAGATGAAATGGAGAGGCGTATTGCAAAACTCGAGGAAGAGCTCAAAAAGAAGGGTATAGCCCCCTATATGGTTTACCCACAACAAATGGGGATGATGCCCTCAGGTATGGGTTTTATGCCGGCATATCCTTTGATTGCATTTAATTATCCTTCTCCGAAGATGAAAAGAAGGGTAATTGTGACGCCGTTTATCGATAATTCCAATTACAAGGAAGAGGGGCTTGGGGAACTGGCTACCAAAAGACTTATATCAAGGCTTGAAAATACTAATGCAATCATTTGTGTTGACCCCAACGTCTTAAATTTAAAAGGCATACTTACCGACCCTACAAATCTTAAATCGTTGAATGAGTTATATGGAATCCAGGCGGTGATTAAGGGTGCGTTATCTGATGTATATACAAGTTCTTCAAAGATAGAGGGCAAAGACGACAAACAAACATCATTTGCAATGTCAAAGATATCCATCGATATCTACAATACGGACACAAATATCATCCTCAAACAGTTATCCGGCAGGAACCCCATATCCCTGACGCGGGAGAAGGGTGATATGAGTTCGGAGAAATCTAAAATGAAGGCTATCGACCTGTCTATTGAAATTATTGCAGAAGACCTTCTTAAGGCGATATTAACGCTTGATTGGCACGGACGTATTGCATCGATTGAAAGCGGCAAAATTTACATAAATGCCGGTCGGCTATCAGGCCTTGAAAAGGGCAGCATACTCGAGGTTTACTCTATAGGCGAGCAGGTGATAGACTCAAGAACACAGACCCCCCTTGGTATGATAAAGGGGAATTTTAAAGGTGAACTCGAGGTTGTAGAGCTTTTTGGTGTGGATGCAAGTTGGGCGAAAATCAAAAAAGGCGGAAATTTCACACCGACCGACCTTGTTTATTTTCAGAAATAGATACCAATAAAGACCGAACTCAACAAAACCTACTATTTTACCAACTGAAGCGTTGCCTTGAACGCATCTGTACCTGCCTTTTGGAGAATTTCATAAATAAACATCTCTGTGGATGAAATTACAGCACCGGCCTGTTTCATGCGTTCTAATGCGATGTGTCTATTTTTGCTTGTCCTTGAAGATACAGCGTCGCTTATTATGTGAACATTAAAATCAGGTAAGGCATAAATCGCTGTTTGGGCAACGCATATATGTGATTCTACACCGGCTATGACCAATGTTTTTCTGTCTATTTGTCTTATTTTATCAACAAATTCATCACAGAAAAAGCAGTTGAAGTGAACCTTGCCTATCGCCTTCGTATCTGAAGCCTCTTTCTGCACATCCAAAATCGTATTTCCAAGCTTAATTTGCTCTGTCAATACAACAGGTATGTCCACTATTTTTGCAAATTTTAAAAGTCTTATCACATTTTCTACGATCTTTTCTTTTTCTGAGATGACAGGGATCAGTCTTTCCTGAACGTCTATTACCAGTAAAACACAGTCGTTGCCTGTAATTAAGTCATATGTGTTACGCGGGATGCCGCACATTGCCTACCTCCATAATTGATAAAACATCATTTCTTCATCTGTTTGACCAGAAGTGCGACTCGCCTTCCAAGCTTTCTCGCATTTACAAGCGTGTTTTCATCAGGTTTACCTGTGCAGGAGACACCATAATGACCTGTTGCATCCAGCGGGTCACCGACAATAATCATGCCGTATATAAGAAATGCCTGAATGATAGATAGCATCGTTGTTTCTTTGCCGCCTGATTGGTCACCTGATGTTGAAAACGCAGCACCTATCTTGTCACCCATCTGTTTGCGGACAACCACAAATTTATCAAAGACCTCTTTTAGCTCAGCGGCCATCCCTCCGAAATACACAGGGGAGCCGGCTATGATTCCATCGGAAGAAAAGAAATCTTCTTTTGTTACTTCTTTCGTTGACTTCAAAAGACAGTTGGTGTCCGGGATTTCGTTTACGCCTTTTGCAATCTCCTCTGCAAGCCTTTTTGTGTTTCCTGACCTTGAATAATACATAACGAGTACCTGTATAATGTGGTTCATAATGAGTCCTCCTCAACTATACATATATTGGGTAGATTTCTGTAGTACTCAGCATAATCTATGCCATAGCCGACTACAAAGCCGTCGTCGATGGCTAAGCCCACATAATCACCTTCCATTTCAACCACTCTGCAAGCCTTTTTGTCGAGCAAGGCGCATATCTTGAGTGTTTTGGGTCGTCTTTTTATAAGCATTTCTTTAATGACTTTAAGCGTAAGCCCGGAATCGATTATGTCTTCAACTATTATAACGTTCTTTCCCTCTATGTCCTCTTCGAGGTCTTTTGTGATTGTAATCTCCCCTTTTGATTTCATTGCAGACCCGTAGGAAGAAACCCTCATAAAATCCACCCGCGAAGGATTTTTAATGGACCTGATGAGGTCTGATAAGAACATGAACGAACCTTTGAGCAGACATACGAACAATATCTCCTCGTCATCAAAATCTTTTTCGATAGAGTCTGCGAGTCTTTTGACCGCACAGTCAATCTCTTCCTTTGTGAACAGAGGCTTCAACATTACACATTTTTCCTACAACGCATATTCCATGACGATTATCTCAGGTTCTGTCGGGATTGTTGACTTACTTATCTCAATTTCTGAGGTATTTGTCTTTTTTACACCCTTTTTGCCAGCGATAAATTCATCTACACTTGCGATGGGGAAATTACACTTCTTAGTTTTATAATGCATGGGGATAACAATGGATGGTTTTAAATCGTTCATTACTCTCGTTGCCTCTGAGGCATCTATTGTATAAAAACCACCGACTGGCAGCAGCACAATGTCTACCTTTCCAATCTCTTCAAGCGTACCCTTTTCCAGTTTGTGCCCCAAATCACCCATATGTGCCAGTCTTAAACCATCCGTCTCTATTAAAAACACGAGGTTGTCGCCCCTCTCTTTGCCTTTAGAGGGGTCATGATGGGTGGGAACCGCCTTAATTATGACGTCTTTAACATTGTGAGGGCCTGGCTTTTTAATCTGTGTGAAGGTTCCTTTTATATCCTTAGTGTAATTGTGGTCGTCGTGGTCATGGCTTGTAAGGACAATATCGGCCTCTTCACTGATTTTTCCGTAAGAGAGTGCCCCACCAAATGCACCCGATTGATAAGGGTCTATAATTATTTTAACCCCCTTGTCCGTTGTAATTTTGAATGCTGCATGCCCATACCATTTGATTTTCATAAACATTCCCTCCTCTATGTTTAAGCTTTACAAAAACCTGCCTTTTTTAATGTATTTACCTCTATGTTTGATGAATAAGACACCTTTTATGTTATTATATGTGATATGGTGTGTATTGGCAAATGATTTTGACCCACATCAGTATTATTTATGTTGGAAAAAGTTTATCGCAGATGGCTGTCAATATTGTTTTGCGGGTTCTTTTTAATGGAAATCATTTTAATCTGGACATCTTTAGCTATAACGAAAGGTTATGCTTGAAAGTCCTCCCTTTGCTTGATACGGAAATCATAATATGCTTGAAATGACATTGCTTTGCAGTTTTTCCTTTTTTGCAGGACTTATCGATTCTATAGCCGGTGGTGGAGGCCTTATACAACTACCCGCACTCTTTATCATCTTTCCGCACATCCCTGTTGCCCCTCTCCTTGGTACAAACAAACTTTCCTCGATTGCCGGCACATCGATTGCTTCACTCCAGTATGCAATGCGTGTTGATGTAAGCTGGAAGGCTACTTTGCCCGCGACCTTTGCAGCCCTTGTATTTTCATTTTTAGGGGCAAAAACTGTAAGTATGCTTAACCCGGCAGTTATGAGACCTGTGATATTTTTCTTGCTCGTTGCAATCGCGATCTATACCTTTATAAAAAAGGACTTTGGTACTGTGCATGTCCCAAGGTTCGGTCATAGGATACAGTTTTCCTTTAGCGTTGTAACTGGGGTTGCAATTGGTTTTTATGATGGGTTTTTTGGCCCCGGTACAGGCAGTTTTCTTATCTTTGTATTTATAGGCATATTTGGTTTTAGTTTTCTGTCGGCCTCTGCATCATCAAAGGTAATAAATTTTGCAACAAACCTTTCTGCGGTGGTATATTTTATGTCTACCAACAATATCATATATAGGCTTGCGATACCTATGGCTGTGTGTAACATGCTTGGCTCGCTGGTAGGTACAAGGCTTGCGATTTTCAAAGGAAGTCGTTTTGTAAGGGTTATTTTTCTGATTGTAGTTTCGATGTTGATTGTGAAATTGGCATATGATACCTTCAGGCTGTAAGCTTTTATGAAAAATATTTCAGGTCGTATGTGGAATCAACGAGATAAAGGTTTCGTAAAGCCTTTTTTTCGAGACCTTACTGGTTATAAAATCCCAAGGGAGAATTTCATCGTAGCTTCTTTCGCGTAAAACGTAAAAGTTGAGATTCACAGGGCTTTGTTTTAGCGCACGAGAAAAACCCTCTCCCATTGAAAGGCGTAGCAAAACCTCCTTGAGCCTCCTGTCTCCTCTTGAGAATACCCCCTGCAAAAAACTGTATTTGATAGACTCGTGTGTAAAATAGGTGTTGTCTACCTTACTGAACTCCCTTTTGAGCCAAACTAACCTTTTTTTCATTGTTTCCATGTCCAGCATGGGCAGCCATTGAAATGGAGTGGCTGGCTTGGGAACGAATGGACTTGCATGAACTGTAATACTACCTATAAACCCCTTTTTTGCGCCTTTTTTTATCATGATATGCCTTATATGTTTAACCGTGTCTACGATGCCTCCCAGATCATTTATGGTTTCACCAAAAAGACCTACCATGAAGTAAAGTTTAAGGTTAAAGGGCTTGATGGAAAGGATGTTGTCCATCTTTTCTAATAATTGCATGTCGCTTATGGGCTTGCCTATGGATTTACGAAGCCTTTCTGTGCCGGCTTCAATACCGAAGGTTAACGTTTTGATATCATCTTTCATCAATTCAATAAGGTCTATGGGTGTTTTATCGATCCTCAGTGAAGGGAAGTGTATGCGTTTGCCTGCGGCCTTCATCTCACGTACAATGTCAACTATAAAAGGGTGGAATGAAACGCCCCCGCCTATTATACCGATATCATCTGCCTGGGTTGATATGGGAAGGATATTGTCATAGCTGAATTCATATGTGTTACCCAATAGGCAGAAGGGGCACCTTGAAGGGCAGCCTCTCGTGCCCTCAACGAGTAACATATCTGAAAATTCAGTTTCATGTGCTATCACGGTTGATGAACCAAGACCCCTGCCCTCGTAAAGATACGGATTGACGGAAAAAGACGCAGGTACAAATGATTGTAAGGTGCCGTCTTCATTATATGAAACATTTAATGATTTTGGATTGTAAACCCACCCTTTGGTACTGAGCCCACCGATTATATCGTCTTTCTTTTTCTCTTTTGTTGCCATAAAACTTTCTATAAAGCTTGTAATAGTTGATTCGATATCGCCCATAATGAAGAGATCGAAAAGATTGTAAATCGGTTCAGGGTTTGACATTATGCATATGCCGCCCCCAACGATAATCGGTTCATCATCATTTCTTTTTACGGCATCGAGTCCAATATTAGATGATCTTAATATTTTTATGATATTCACATAATCAAGCTCGTATGAAATGGTGAAGAAGATGATACGAAAAGACAAAAGGGGGTGGCTGCTTTCTAACGAACGGATATCTTTGCCTTCTTCAAAAAAGCATCTCTCACAGACGATATCGGGCATATCGTTGAGTGCTTTATATAGTATCTGAACGGAGAGGTTGGACATACCGATGTGGTAAGAATTTGGAAAAACCACGCACACCGGTATCTTTCCGCCCCATTTTTTCAGGATTGTCCCTTTTTCAGAAGAAAGCCCCCCTCGGGTTGGTCCGCCCTTTTTGGGTTTATCTGGAGATTTATAACGCACAACTTAATATAATAACACAAAAACAAAAAATATGATTGAGCTGATTTGGGCTTAAATTAAAAATCCATCAGCAGGATAGACCTGTAGCTCCCTTTTTTATAACCCTCCCTTTTTTCTCAGTCCGCCTGTTTTCTCAAAAAGGTCGGGATGTCATATCTGTCATCGTCTATGTCGATGTTGTCGCTTTTTGCCTTGATCTCCTTGTAGTCTATCGCAACCTTTTTCTTTATAAAAGGTGGCACCTCATGGTCATCGAACAGTCTTGTCTTTGGGAAATCCGGAACCGAATCCTGGTCTACGATCACCTTCTCTTCAAAGCCTGTCGCAATTACGGTTATTCTCATGGAATTTTCAATTGAATCGTCATATACGAGTCCCCATATGATCTTTGCATCTTCATGTGCCTGTTCTTGAATCAGCGAGGATGCCTCGTGGACCTCATGCAGTGTCATGTCTTTGTTTCCTGTAACATTTATCAAGACACCTCTTGCCCCATGGATTGATATATCCTCGAGCAGGGGGCTTGATATGGCTTTTTGAGCAGCTTCCCTCGCCCTATTCTCGCCTGAGGATTCCCCGATACCCATAATCGCCATGCCTCGTTCGCTCATAATTGTTTTAACATCTGCAAAATCGACCACAACATGACCAGAGCCCACTATGAGATCGGATATACTGCGTACAGCGTTAAGAAGCACCTCGTCGGCCTTGAGAAATGCCTCCATGATGGTCATGTGCTTACCGCCGATCGAAAGGAGTCGCTGGTTTGGAATCGTAATCAGTGAATCTACCCGTGTCTTAAGCTGGGCAACACCGTTTTCTGCCTGTATCATCCTGTCTTTGCCTTCAAAGGTAAACGGTTTTGTTGCGATTGCAACTGTAAGTGCGCCAAGGTCTTTTGATATCTCGGCAATGACTGTAGATGCACCTGTTCCTGTTCCCCCACCGAGACCGCATGTAATGAACACCATATCCGAACCCTTTAGGTGCTCTGTGATCTTCTCGATGTCCTCCAGGGCTGCCTGCCTTCCAATCTCAGGATTTGCGCCTGCGCCAAGCCCTCTTGTGAGTTTGCTGCCCATCTGAATCTTTGTAGGCGCCTTGCACATACTAAGAGATTTTATATCAGTATTGGCTGCGATAAATTCCACACCCTGAACGCAGGCATCAACCATATTGTTCAATGCGTTGCACCCTCCACCCCCGACCCCGATAACCTTTAATTTTGCTGAAAACCCATTGCTCTCGTCCATATAAAACATTTTGCTCACACTGCACCTCCCTAAAAGATTTCCTTAAACCATTCCCTCATTCTGAGGAGTAACCTTTTGCTGTCCATTATCTTTTTAAATCCTTTTTCGCTATCGTATTTCCTCTTTTTCGCATTGACATTTTTAAATCCATGCACAAGCAATCCTACGCCTGTTGCATAAATGGGGTTGCTGACCACATCGACAAGACCGCCGACGCCTATGGGGATTCCCCTCCTTGTAGGAAGATTAAAGATGTTTTCAGCCAATTCGGGTATGCCCTCAAGGTTTGCACAACCTCCCGTTAGAACAACACCAGACGCAAGGAGTTTTTCCGAACCAGATTTTTTAATCTCTTCATAGATCATTGAGCAGATCTCCTCAACCCTTGGCTCGATTATATCTGCAAGTGTCTTCCGGAGAAGCGTCCTTGGTTTCCGGCCGCCTACGCTTGCTACCTCGATTGTTTCATTGGAACTTATCATATTGGAGAAGGCGCAACCGAATTTCTTCTTTATCTTTTCTGCGTCGTCAAGCGGTGTTCTAAGCCCTATGGCAATGTCGTTTGTGATGTTGTTGCCGCCGAATGGCAAAACAGATGTAAATTTGATGCTACCGTTTAAAAATACTGCAAGGTCGCATGTCCCACCGCCAATATCAACAATGCCGACACCTATCTCCTTCTCTTCAGGGGTCAATACCGCCTCAGCAGAGGCAAGCTGTCCGAGAACAATGTCGTCAACGGACAAACCACCCAGCTTACAGCATTTAATAATGTTCTGTGCAGACGAAACGCTGCCCGTTACGATATGCACCTTTACCTCGAGCCTGACACCCGTAATACCAATGGGGTCTCTTATCCCGTCTTGATCATCAACGATAAACTCCTGTGGGATAACATGAAGTATCTCTCTATCTGCTGGTATGGCAACAGCCTTTGCTGCATCTATCGCCCTTGCTATATCATCGAGCTTGACCTCCTTTTCTTTTATGGCGACCACACCATTACTGTTGAAGCTTTTGATGTGAGCGCCCCCGATGCCAGCCAAACACGATTCAATCTTCATGCCTGCCATCAACTCCGCTTCTTCCACTGCCCTTTTTATTGAATTCACTGTGCTATCCATGTTGACAACCACGCCTTTTCGCAAACCGGTGGAAGGATGAGACCCGATGCCTATGATATTGACCTTTCCGTCATTTACCCTTCCAACAACAACGCATATTTTTGTTGTTCCAACATCAAGGCCTACCAATAACTCTTCCTCTCTCACCATCTTTATCCCTTCCTTTCCTGGATTATTGCACCTCTTTCAAATCTTGCATCGATACACTTTATGATAAGCCCCCTTTTCTTTGCATCTTCGAGAACTGCGATCGCCTTTTTCAGGCGTCCCTTCTGATCTTCTTTGCCGAGAGTGATCTCCACCCCGTCATCCATGCCAAATATTGTAATATTTCCGTCGTTATATGCAATTTCTGAAACAGCATCTTTTTTTATTATGCCTTCCTTGAACCAGATGTTGATCTCCCTGTAGAGACTTTTTACATCTGACCTTTCCTTTGCATTGATAATATACATACCAACCTTTTCATCCCTTGAGAGTATTTTATAAGGTTCACCTGTTTCATCAAGGACATGTACCTCTCCGGTTGCATCAACCCATAGTGCGGACGGTTTTTTTTCTTTCACATCGATAATTATCGAAAATGGATAGACCCTTTTTATGCTTGCTTCACGGACAAACGGATGTGAAATGATTGCTTCCTGTATCTTTCCGACATCAATACCAAAAAGTGTGTCTTTCAGATAAGGTGTTATCCTGGTCATAATATCTGCATCTCTCAGTTGGTTATTTCCATTTATGCTTACGTTTTTTATAAAGAAAAACGGCTCGTTTTTTGTAAACATATAGATGATAATCATCAGAGAAAGTGTGCCCAACGGTACGAGAAAGCACATATAGATAAACTTCTTCATATCTTTATCGATGCCCCTTCAATTATCCTTTCGACAAGATCATCGAATGTCCTACCCAGATAAGCCCATGCCTTTGGTACAAGCGATGTTTCAGTCATGCCAGGCGATGTATTGATGTCGATTACACTCGGTGTATTTTTGTTTATAATCATATCGATCCTTGCACAACCTGAAAGCGCGAATGACCTATATATCTTCATCGCTATGCTCTTTGCCTTTTTGTCGATAGACTTTGTAATTTGTGCCGGGATCACATACTCGGTCATACCCTTCGTATACTTTGATTCAAAATCATAAAAACCTTTTAGAGGTCTTACCTGAATAACAGGGAGCACCTCGTCGTTGACAATCCCAACTGTTATCTCGTTGCCTTCGATATATTCCTCTAAAAGTACATTTCTGTCATATTGTAGTGCGCATTCAACTGCCTTAACCGCCTCTTCTTTATTGCGTACTATGGACATACCTATGGTTGAGCCTTCATTGGCTGGTTTTACGATGAAAGGCAGGGGAAACTCTGGAATTGTCAAGCTGTTGCAGACTGTGTAAGCCGGTGTAGGCAGCTTTAGACCGTTGAGGATATATTTCATCATTACTTTATCGAGTGAAACCGATGAACCGAGCACTCCTGAACCTGTGTACGGGATGCCGAGCACCTCAAGGAGACCCTGAACAGTACCGTCTTCTCCCCACCTTCCGTGAAGTGCAATAAAAGCCGCCTCAATCCTTTGCTTTTTAAGAACTTGTGCGAGATCTGTGCCTGCATCTATACCAACAGCCTTGTAACCTTTTCTGAGCAAGCCCTGCAAAACTGCGTTGCCGCTTTTCAAAGAGATTTCTCTTTCCGATGACCTGCCACCCATTAGAACACCTATCTTTTTGTCTTTCATTACGTGCACTCCAGCATATTTAATAAAAGCATTCAAAAAACATCACAAGGTATCTGTTTTTCATTCGTCGAAACCCCATAATTCAACCTCTTCTTCAAGTAGAACGCCTGTTTTTTCAAAAACAGTCTTCTTGATGGTATCTATAAGGATTTTTATATCTCTCGCCTTTGCATGGCCTAGATTTATTATAAAATTGGTATGTTTTTCCGATACGCATGCATCGCCTATCCTGAAGCCTCTCATCCCAGCCTTTTCTACGAACTGCCATGCGGACTGTCCGTTAACGCTTTTAAAGATTGAACCGGAGGATGGATAATCCATAGGATGCCTCTTCAATCTTTCAGCGTAAACATGTTCCATATCCTTTGCTATTTCCTTTTTATCCCTATTCTGAAAGCGAAAGGTTGCACTTAATATGCATTCGGTGTCTTTAACGGGCGATATTCTGTAATCAAAGGTCATGTCCTTTCGTGTATGCGCTATTATTTCTCCTTTATCGTCCACAATCCTTATGCCTTCCAGTACATCTGAGATTGAAACGCCGAAGCTTCCGGCATTCATCTTGATACCGCCACCCACCGTACCAGGTATCCAATACAGTTTTTCGAGTCCTGCAAGCCCCTTTTGTGCATTGTCTTTTATGAACATTTTCAACAATGTTCCTCCTGAAACATCTACGATAGGGCTGTCTTTTATCTTGTTGAACCTTGCGCAGTGCATCCTTGTTGTTCTTATCAACGCCTCTTTGAGTCCCGTGTCGTTTACAATAATATTGGTTACATTTCCTATGAAACGGTATTTGATGTGTTCGTTTTTCAGGATTGCCAATACGCTTATCAGATCATTTTCGCATGAAGGATAGATGAGAAAACTGACCGGACCTCCCACCTTCATAGAGGCATAACGCTTTATATGCACATCTGTGAGAACTGTACCCTGTATGCCCCAGTTTATCAATTTATACACCCCATATCAGGTTTGTTAAAAATAAACGGTATTATCCTGAAATCTTCATGAGACTGATATATATTTTTCCGTCTCATGTACGTTCTGCCCACGTCTTTTTCAGTGTTTCACATATTTTGTTGATATCGCCGGCTCCAAGGGTAACAACTATATCCCCACTTTTTGCGATTTCTAAAATTCTGTCTTTTGCATCCTCTTTTGTCGGCGCAAAGATGACATTTTTATGGCCGCTTGCCCTTATATTTTCAGAGAGCAACTCCCCTGTCACACCTTCTATTTTTTCTTCCGAGGCCGGGTAAATTTCTGTAACAATGAGTATGTCAGCCTCGTTAAACGATGTGATGAACTCGTCCATGAGTGCCTTTGTCCTTGTGTATCTATGAGGCTGGAATGCGACGATAACCCTGCCTTTTCCGGTTTTTCTGATTGCGGAAAGCGTTGCCTTTATTTCAGTGGGGTGGTGTCCATAATCGTCAACCAGTGTTATGTCACCGCTCCACTTTATCTCGAGCCTTCTCTGTATGCCCGAGAATGTCTTCATCGCTTCCCTGATCGTATCAAAGGCGATGTCGAGTTCCAGGCCAACACCGCAGGCGGCAAGTACATTAGCCACATTGTGCGTCCCTTGGATGGATGCGGATATCTCCCCGAGTTCTTCGCCTTTGTAAATCACCATGAATCTTGTTTCAAATCCTTCGTGCACGATATTTTCGGCCCTCAGATCCGCCTGCTTGGAGAGTCCATAGGTAATATATCTTCTCTTCAGGTGTGGAATAAGCGTTTGAAGGTTGGGGTTATCGATGCAAATGATGTCAATTCCGTAAAAGGGTACCTTGTTTAGAAACTCAAGGAAGGCCGATTTTATCTCATCCATGTTTCTGTAGTAATCAAGATGTTCCATGTCGATGTTCGTCACGACCGCAATAGTGGGGTAAAGTAACAGAAATGTGCCGTCGCTTTCATCTGCCTCTGCAACGAGATATTTGCTATCCCCAAGCCTTGCATTACTTCCAAGGCTGTTTAGTTTACCGCCTATCACACATGTGGGGTCCATACCGGCGTAACCGAGGATTGTAGAGACTATAGATGTTGTCGTTGTTTTTCCATGGGCGCCTGCCACAGCGATGCTGAATTTCATTCTCATCAGTTCGGCAAGCATTTCTGCCCTCTGTATGACAGGGATAAAGAACTCCTTGGCGCTTTGAATCTCGAGGTTATCCTGTTTTACAGCAGAAGATATGACGACCACGTCGACAGATTGTACGTTTTCCTTTTTGTGACCATAGAATACCCTTGCACCAAGCCTCTCAAGCCTTTCCGTAGTTTCTGTTTTTCTGATGTCTGAACCTGTAACAGTGAAGCCAAGATTAAGAAGCACCTCTGCGATACCGCTCATACCAATTCCGCCAATGCCGACAAAATGTATTTTATCCATTTTATGAAAAACCATATGTACCCCTTATGGACCCTAATGTTTTGTTTTAATTTCTTCCTCTATCTTTGAAATAATTTGCATTTCAGCATCAGCAACATAGAGTTTTCCGATATTTTCTCCCATTTTTTTCAGTAAACTCGGCTCATCCATGAGATGCTTGATGACCTCAAAGAGTCTTTCACCGCTTGCCTCTTCGTTTCCGATCAAATATCCACCGCCTAATCTCTCCACGCTTGATGCGTTTTTCCATTGATGCTGACCTGCAGAAAAGGGGTATGGTATAAGAATCGCCGCCCTTTTAAAGTATGCAAGCTCAAAGATTGTTGATGCACCCGCCCTTGATATGACGATATCGGAGAGTGCATAATACTTACCCATATCATCAGTAAAAGGGAAAACTTCGAAATTTATGTTTGTCTTTTTGTATGTTTCAAAAATTCTTTCATAATCTTCAGCGCCTGTCTGATGGAACATATTGCAATTTTTATAGCTTTCCATATAAGGTAGAAGCATGAGGATCGCCTCATTTATGCTTCTTGCGCCTCTGCTGCCGCCGAAGACAAATATGGAGAAAAGATCTTCTGCTTTGGTTGTAGTGGATGTCTTTAGCGTTTTTCTCACGGGATTTCCCGTATGATAGACATGTCTTTTTCCGAAATGCCGCTTTGATTCTTCAAAGCTTATGAATGTGCATTCGGCGAACCTTGACAACATTTTGTTTGCAAGCCCTGGCTCGGCATTCTGTTCATGCAAAAAAACAGGCAGACCAAGAAAATATCCGGCAAGTACTACAGGAACGGATGTAAAACCGCCCATCCCGAGAATTGCATCAGGACGTTCTTTTTTTAGCAAACCCATGCATGTATGGATACCCCTGATCAGATGAATCAAAGTCGATATCTTATATATTACGCTTTTGCCGAGAAATTGCCTTGAGTCGGCGAACAAAAGCCTGAAACCGTACTTTGGTATGATTTTAGCCTCCAGTCCGTATGTTGTGCCAACGAAAACCACGTTATCTTTTCCTCTCTTGTTGGCAAACGCCTCTGCCACAGCAATGCCCGGGAAGATATGCCCCCCAGTTCCACCGGCTGAGATCAACAGTTTCATGCGTGCTCTCCTTCAGCTTTCAGCATAACTCCAATAAGGGGTGTGACAATAAAAAGTGCTATAAGGGGTTGATGGAGCAATCCCATTGACCACTTAAAACCGAGCACCATCGAGACATCTACGGCAACATAAAGAAAGCCGAAGAACGTAAGAAACTTGCCTATAGAATGCTTTTTTACAAAATCAATAAAGTTCATGGCGAGAAATATAAAAGATGAAAAAAGTATTATATAACGCTCCATATCGTTGAGTCTTATGTTTTGGCCAAACAAGCTTATGCCCTTGATGAGGAAAAAGATGATGATGATCGCCGTATAGCCTGCAACAAATAATATTGTATGGTTTCTCCCCTGGATGAACAAAAATAGCATTACGGAAAAGGCCATAGGTACCAAAAAAATCGATTTTCCTAAAATGTAGAGGTTGAATGCAAGGGATAAAAATATTATAGAAAGGGCGGTTGTCTCTTTGGCAAAACCCTTCCTTTTTTCGTCCATTGTTGCAAGGAAAAATGTGATGCTATAGAAGGATACAAACACAATCAACGTATCGATAGAATAACGTAATTTTACAGTAGGATGTAAAAAAAGGACTACAGAGGCGGCAAAAGACATGAGTATGAAGGGGTATTTCATTGCCATTACGTATTTTGAGGGTAAACGATAAATTATATAGGCGGCTACAAGTCCTGCGCACATCATGAGTGTTTTTACGAGGTTGATCTCACGAAAGATCGCATAAAGTAAAAACGCTGAACATATGAATATAAAAATCTTTTTCACAATGACCCCACTATCTTTTTAAAAACATTTCCCCTCTCTTTATAATCCCTGAACATGTCAAAGCTGCTGCACATAGGTGAAAAAAGGACAATATCGCCAGGACTAGCGACATTGAAAGCCCTTCTTGCCGCATCTTCAAGACTGTTTACCTTGTACGTTTCTGTAAGGTCGCCAAGTTCTTCATATATGCGTTTCTTTGCCTCGCCAAAAAGCACCATGACCTTTACCCTGTCTATAATATCCGCAATGACCTTATAGCTTCCGCCTTTGTCTTTTCCTCCGGCGATAAGTATCACATTTTGTCCTATACTTTCTAATGCCCTGCGTGTTGCATCCACATTTGTTGCCTTGGAATCATTATAAAATGTTATGCCGTTAAGTTTTCTTACCAGTTCAACCCTGTGGTCTAGGCCCTTGAAGTTTCTTAAAGCCTCTTCAGCAATACCTTGATCAATGTTGTTTAAATGCGAAATAAGAAGTGCAGCAAGTATGTTTTCGGTGTTGTGTATGCCGACGAGCAAAGATAAATCCCTTTTATAGATGAATTCTTTACCGTTTACTCTGACATACATGTTTCCTTGATTGTAAAAAGCGCCTTCTGAAAGTATCTCGTTGGCGGAGAAAAAGAGCCTCCGTGCCTTTATGCCCTTTATATCTTTGAGGTTTGAATTTAAAATCGCATAATCATCCTTGTTTTGGTTTTCAAATATCCTGTGCTTTGCCTTTACATAATCATTATAGTTGCAGTATCTATCAAGATGGTCTTCTGTTATATTCAGCAGAACTGCGTTTTTTGGATGGAATGACTCGATTGTTTCAAGTTGGAAACTGCTTATCTCGAGGATTGCATAGGCAGTCTTTTTCCCATTAAGTATATAGTTGAATAGAGGATTTCCGATATTTCCGCCGACAAAAACATCGCCATAAGCCTTTTTGAATATATTTCCTGTGAGTGAGGTTACAGTTGTCTTGCCGTTTGTCCCTGTAATTGCAATTATAGGTTCATCGACAAACGTTGAGGCAAGCTCAATCTCTCCTGTTACTCTTACGCCATTTCGTCTTGCCTCGACAAGTTCTGGTAGTTCGCTGTCCACCCCAGGGCTGATTATGATTAACCGATGCGAAAGGAAATCGTCTTTACTGTGTCCGCCAAAGTGGCCATCGAATTCTACCCCTTTGAGTTCAGATAAGGCATGCGTCAGACTCCTTTCGTCCTTTGTGTCTGTAATGGTGATCTTTTTCCCCATACGGGAAAGAAATTTCGCTGTTGCGATACCTGTCGCACCAAGGCCGACTATTAATATTTTATCCGGTAAATCCATATATCCTCAAAGTCCATCGATAAGAAAAATTTACCTCAGTTTCAGGGTGCTCAATGCGATAAGCGCCAGTATGATGGATATAATCCAGAACCTCACCACGATCTTTTCCTCATTCCAGCCTTTCAGTTCGAAATGATGATGTATCGGTGCCATCCTGAAGACCCTTTTCCCTCTCCATTTAAATGATAAAACCTGAATGATAACAGACATTGTTTCTATTACGAAGATGCCGCCTACGATGACAAGCAGTATCTCTTGCTTTATTATTACCGCAATGGTGGCAAGCGATGCACCTAGCGAAAGAGAACCTGTATCGCCCATAAAGAGTTCTGCCGGGTACGCATTGTACCAGAGGAAACCCATGCCCGCCCCCAATATTGCCCCGCATAGAATTGTCAGTTCACCAGCACCCTTTACATAGAATATTTGTAAATACTGTGCAAACTTTATGTTTCCCGCTATGTATGCAAACAGCATGAACGTGGAGCAGACCGTCAAAACTGGACCAATGGCAAGTCCATCGAGACCGTCTGTGAGATTTACACCGTTTGATGCCCCCACTATGATAAAAATTCCGAGGAGTAAATAAAACACGCCAAGACGCGGGGTGATATTTTTGAAAAACGGCACCGTAAGTTCTGTGATAAAATCTGACCTCATATACAATACAATGCAGATGATCAATGCAAACAGTGCCTGAAGCACCATTTTTGTCCTGCCAGTTATCCCTTTGCCGTTCCTTTGGCTTTTAAGTTTTTTTATGTCGTCCATGAAGCCTATGCAACCGAATGACAACAGTGAAAATGTTACAACCCATATGTATATGTTTCTTAAATCCGACCACAATAACGTGGGTATTATGGTGGATACAAGTATCACAAAGCCGCCCATTGTGGGTGTTCCCTGCTTTTCAATGTGTCTTTCGGGCACATCTTCCCTTTTTTCACTCTTTATTTTCCATTCGTGGAACTTTTTAATGATATAAGGTGTCAGAAAAAAGCTTATGATAAGCGCAGAGAGGATGGCGAGCACAGTCCTGAATGTAATATACCTGAAGACATTGAATACTGAAAATGTTGTATGTAGTGGGTATAGAAGATGGTATAACATTTAAATTAAGGCCTCCACAATCTCTTCCATTTTGAATAACCTTGAACCTTTGACCAATACAACGTCGCCTTCATTGATATATCCCGATACAAAATCAATGAGTTCTTGCCTGTTTTCAAACAAGTATGCATTCTTATCATTGAGTTCGGCATAGGTTTCTTTGACGTGTTCACCCAAAAGCGCTATCATGGACACACTGTTTTCATTCAGGAATCTCCCGAGCTCCCTATGGTAGTATGTGGTTTTATCTCCAAGCTCCTTCATATCACTTAGGATGACGACCCTTTTGCCGTTGCAAGGCAGATTTATAAGTGTTTTGACCGCCCATTGAACCGAGGATGGATTTGCATTGTATGTATCGTTTACAACGATATAACCCCTTTTTGATTCAACGGGTTGAAACCGCATCGAATATGAATTGAATGATTCGATGTGTTTTGCAATGTGGTTGATTCCTACGCCCATCGAATAAGCTATGGAAGCTGCGGCGAGTACATTATAAAGGTTGTGTATCCCAAGAAGACTGGTCTTTGTTTTTATGGTATCTGAAGAAAGTTTAAGGTTTATGTTGTACCCCCTCCACCCCAAATCTTCTACAATTGCAAGGTTAAAGTCTGCATTATGGATAATGCCGAACGAGTTTATGGTGTTTTTTGGAAAACTCTTGTAACTGGATAGAAGCCGTGTATCGTCAACATTTATAAATATCGTGCCGTTATGTTTTGTTTCCCTGAACAGATCGAGCTTTTCCTCGAGAATGCTGTCAAGATCAAAGAGACCTTCAAGATGAGAAGGGTTGATATTCGTTATCATGGATATATCGGGCATTGTCATCTGTGCCAACGTTTTGATTTCACCCTTGCTGTTTGTGCCAAACTCAAAGATGCAATAATCGGGCGTTTTGTCGATTGAGAGAATACTCTTTGATACGCCGATGACGTTGTTATAGTTTTTTTCGTTGAAATGGATATTGAAGATGTCTTTTGTAAGGTGAACGAGTATCTCTTTTGTAGTCGTTTTTCCGTTACTACCTGTAATGGCGATATATCTGGCATCTGTTTGTCTTCTTTTGTACGCTGCAAGTTCAATAAGCGCTTTAAGAGTGTTTTCGACGAGTATTATCGTGCCTTTTACGTCTTCTGCGATGTCTTCACGCCCCTTTTCACATAGACTCCCTGCTTTTGACCTGTCGTATGCAGAAGGGATGAATGTGTGGCCATCAAAGTTGATGCCTGAAAGTGGGATAAATAGTTCCCCCTCCTTGATACTCCTTGAATCCGTAGAGATACCGGTGAAAGACTCTCTCTCTATTCTGAAGGGCGTTCCTTTCAATATTTTTAAAAGCTGTTCAATCTGCCACATCGATAAATTCCTCTATAACCTCTTTGTCACTAAAATGAAAAACCTCTTGCCCTATAATCTGGTAATCCTCATGCCCTTTGCCCGCAACGAGGAGTACGTCATTTTCCCTCGATATTCTGAGTCCCTCGAAGATAGCCTCCTTCCTGTTTTCAACAACCTTAAAATGGTTTCCCTGAAAACCGTTTGTGATCTGATCTATAATATCAGGCGGTGCTTCGCTTCTCGGGTTGTCTGTTGTTATTATAGAGAAATCGGCGAACCTTGATGCGATATTACCCATGATCGGTCTTTTTGCCTTATCTCTGTCGCCACCGCAACCAAATACAATGATAAGCCTTCGAGGTTTTAGTCGATTCAATGTTTCGAGTACATTTTTTAACGCATCAGGCGTATGTGCATAATCGACGAATACGTTAATGCCTTTATTGTTTTTTACCCTTTCCAGCCTTCCGGGGACACCAGAAAGGCGCTCGATGCCTGAGATGATGAATTCTTTAGATATTTTTGCGGTATATCCGAAAAGGCTTGCTGCAAGGATATTGGACGCATTGAATATGCCTATCATCGGGGTTTTAACTGAGAATGTTTCACCCATCACCGAACATGTGAGTTGTAATCCGTTTATGTCTTCGACGCAATCGACGAGATAGGCGTTGGTGTTTTTTGAAAGGCTATAGTATAATGTGTTAATTGGTTCGTCCGGGATAAATTCGGTTACAAAAGGCTCATCCATATTTAATATGGCGTATCTATTCTGTTTGAGGCTATTTTGGAGGTAGTTCTTGAAAAGTAGTCTTTTTGCCTCCCTGTATCGTTCGAAGCTTTTGTGGTAATCGAGGTGGTCATGTGTCATATTTGTAAGGATTGCTGTATCGAAGTGTATATCTTCCACCCTTTTCTGGTCAAGCGCATGCGAGGATACCTCCATAACCACGTATTCTGTTTTCGCTGAAAGCATGTCTCTGAGAAGACATTGTAGTTCCTCTGCCCCAGGCGTTGTGTTTTCTGCTTTAAGTGTACGTCCATCGTATTTGTGTGATATTGTGCCTATTAAGCCTGTATTTTTACCTGAGGATATCAATATCGATTCAATCAAATAGCTCGTTGTTGTCTTTCCGTTTGTTCCGGTAATGCCTATGACTACAAGTCCTTTGGAGGGCGATCCATAAAACCTCGAAGCCACCTTTCCGAGCATCCCTTTTATATCTTTTGCGACTATTGAACATTGAGTATTCATGGGGATGTCCGAATCGGTCACAACTGCGATAGCGCCTCTTAAAACAGCATCTTTTACATATTTTTCACTTTTGTCTGTAGAGAAAAACATAAAGCCTTCTTTAGTCCTTCTCGAGTCTTTTGTGATGCCTTTGACCTCAATGTTTGTGTTGCCTTTTATATCAATGACAGACAGTCCATCTATCAATTCGCGCAATATCATTTGCTTGCCCTTCCATATATAACACACTCTGCATCGCCACGGACCCTCTCGAACGGTTTTGGGGATTGTTCGACCACGATGCCATTTCCAATAATCTTTATCCTTGAAGTATATACGACAAGTTTTTCAAGTGCTTGTCTCGCGGGCAGGTTAACAAGGTTAGGCATTACCCACTCCTGTTCATATCTTGCGGGTCGATTTTTTGCTTCTGTCTTCGTTTTTGTAAATGTATATACGCCATTTAATTTTGTAATACCCGTGATGCCTAAAATATATGGTAAAAGCACGTCACAATCGTCACTTACGTGATTTTTATATATGGCGAGCAGTTTGTTTTTGTCTACAGAATAGCCTTTTCCCAATGCCATGTCCTCATCCGAGAGCGTTTCTTTAAAAACAATGCCTTCTCTTTTGAAAAAGCCGAGTATGTTTTTTGTGCCTATTGATTTTGAGAGATTTCTTATGCCCTCCTCATCCTTTTCTTTCAATATGTCAATAGGGTATTTCCATATAACGTTGCCTTTGCTGTCTGTCCCCGCAGGAACTAACCCCTTTTTTTCTATGAGCCTTTCCTTTATGGCGAAGCAGACCAACGGGACGGAAATAAAAAGAGAAGGCTCGGTTTGGTCTGCATCTTCTTTTATTTTGGGCGCCGGTGTCTTTTTGTGTTCATGAGTTTCTGCCGTAATCTTTTTTACAGGGGCTACTTCTTCAACCCCAACAGGTTTTTGTGACGTTTCCTGGCTTGCTATGCTCATACTATTCAGGGAGTTATGTCCACTGGAGATTCTCTTAAAGGACAGCTTATCCGGAATCTTCACAGCAACCGATATATATAGCAAGCATATAGCAATGCAAACAAAAAAGGCCCTCCTGTTAGCCTTTTTTTTCATCTCAATACAAGAACCTCTTCTTCGTTGGGTTTTTTCAGCCCAAGCCTTTCTTTTGTTTTAAACTCAATGTATCTCGCACGCATTGCCACAGAAAGCTCCATCTTTAGGTTGTTATTGGTTTCAATGACTTCACGCTCTTTCATGAGCCTATTTACAAGCTCATCGTTTAAATTTTCGGTGACACCCTTTACAAAAAACGCCACAAGGGTAGAGCTTATGAAGAACAAGACAACCAAAAAGATCGTTAACATACTTCTGTATGTTGTTTCTTTTTTTGTATGAATATAAAGCCTCTCCATCTATTGCCCCCAGTCTTTATTCTTTTTCTGCCACTCTGAATTTTGCGCTTCTTGAGTTTGGGTTTGTCTTTACCTCTTCCCTTTCAGCCTGAATCGGTTTTTTTGTTACAACCCTTAGCGTGGAAGACGAATTGAATATGTTTTTCACTATCCTGTCTTCGAGGGAATGAAACGATATAACACCGATTCTACCCTTAGGTGTGAGTATATCAACCGCATCTGTCACGCCTGTTGTAAGGTTTTTTAACTCACCGTTGACCTCGATTCTGATCGCCTGAAAGGCCTTTGTTGCGGGATGAATCCTGCCCGTCTTTCTTTTTACCTTTAGGATGATTTTACATAGTTCTTTTGCTGTTTTTATCGGATGTTTCCCTCTTTCTTCGACGATTGCCTTTGCGATCTTGTATGCCTTGTATTCTTCGCCGTAGTCTTCCATAATGCCCTTCAGGTCATCATAGCTATAACTGTTTACAACATCATATGCGGTCAGTGATTCTCTGTTGTCCATACGCATATCGAGAAATGCATCATCGTTGAAACTGAACCCTCTTTTGCCTTTAATTTGGTAGGTAGAGAGGCCAAGGTCGAACAGAACGCAATCAATAGAGAAAATATCGATCGAAGACAATATCATTTTCAAATCTCTAAAATTCCCCCTGATAAGTTTTATCCTATCTTCAAATGGACCCAATCTTTTTGTAGCAATCTCAAGCGCCTGTTCGTCAGCATCGATGGCAATAAGCTTCAGGTTATTGTATCTATGCAATATTAAGCTTGAATGTCCGGCACCACCTATTGTTGCATCGACAAAAATCCTTGTTTTTTCAGATACAAGATTATTCGATACTTCTTCAAGAAGAACAGGTACATGATCCATTACAGGCCTAATTCTGACACGATGTCCGCAACCTGATCAGGATCTGAGATTGCCTTTTTAACCAATTCTTCCCATTGT
>MWEV01000063.1 GCA_002071245.1 Deltaproteobacteria bacterium ADurb.Bin026 | reverse complement strand
AATCAGCCTTTAAAGCCCTTATTTTTTCAGATATCTCTTCGATATTCTTTGGTATTTTTGAATCCATAATGGATTATTCCCTCAGCAATAAACTTAAATCCAATGACTTATATGAATGGGTGATAAAACCAACCGAGATAAAATCAACACCTGTTTTCGCTACATCACGCACACGCTCGAGCGTCATATTCCCCGACGCCTCAAGAGGAATTCTGCCCCTTACGAATTCAACCCCCTTTGCAATTTCATCGATAGTCCAGTTATCAAGCATAATTCTGTCAACCTGTTCTTCAATCGCTTTTTTAAGTTCTTCCATGTTTTTTACTTCGATTTCAATGGGGACATTGCTGGAATCTTTTATCTTTTTGACAGCATTTCTTATGGAACCTGCCGTTGTGATATGATTTTCTTTAATAAGTGCCATCTCGGAAAGATTCGTCCGGTGATTGTACCCACCACCTATTCTAACAGCGTATCTTTCAAATAAACGTAGGCCTGGCGTTGTCTTTCGTGTATCAAGAATACGGGCTTTCGTGCCGGCGACTGCATTGACGAATGCCCTTGTTGTCGAAGCTATACCTGAGAGACGTTGCATTATGTTAAGCGCCAAACGCTCCCCTGTTAAGATTGCCCTGGTTTTGCCCTTTATCATGGTGATTTTCTCGCCTGATTTTACATGGTCTCCATCCTTTTTTATTTCTATGTATTCGATATGTTCATCAAGGAACCTGAAAACATCACAGGCAAAAACCTGTCCGGCTATTATACCGTCGGCTTTGGCGATAATTACTGCCTCCGAAGTACTGTCATACGGTACAATCGAGTCCGTTGTAACATCTCCTATACCCAAATCTTCATGAAGGAACCGTTCTATCAATTCATTCATTATGTGGTTATTATATTTTGAACCAAAAGACAAGTCAATGAAAGATATGGGAAATTCAACACATAATCACAAGTAGGCTAAAAACATTTATAGACATTGGATTGTCAATCTTAAACGAAAAACTTTTCTGGGTTCATGATATTGTTCGGGTCCAAAAGTGTTTTTATATTTTTCATCAATACAAGCCCTTCTCCGTGCTCGATTGGAAGGAATCTGCGTTTACCTATTCCTACACCATGTTCACCTGTGCATGTCCCTTCAAATTCAATGGCTTTTAGCACGATGTTCCTGTTTGCCTTTTCGATTAACACCCATCTTTCAATATCATCCGGTTTTCCCATAACAACTACATGAACATTTCCATCTCCGGCATGGCCAAATATATAAGCAACAAGACCCTTGACCTCTTCTTTGACAAAGGCGACGATTTCACTATAGCGCGACAGAGGCACTGCCACATCCATAATAAGCGGCAATAGACCTGCGTGAGACCTTTTGATAGATTCAAGCGTGAGATGACGCATCTCCCATAGACGAGCCCTTTCTGCCGCCCCGATACCTTTATCTAAAAAAACAGATCTATTTTCAAGGCATATTTCTTCAACATAGCCCATTTCTTCTTTGAGTCCTGTTGCACTGAACCCATTAAACTCCATCAAAAGGGTTGGCATTTCGTGTAGCGAAATCCCCCTGTCTCGATTTAGTATTTCAATAACCTTGTCATCGAGAAATTCCATAGCCGACGGCACAAGCCCTGAACTCATAATGCTAAAAACAGTGTTTGTTGCATCAAGAACCGTTGGAAAAACCGCCCGCACAGCCATAAAGTTCGAGGGCAATCCAACAAGTCTAAGGGTTGCCTCCGTGATAATCCCGAGGGTACCCTCTGAACCGGTGAAAAGGGAACAAAGGTTGTATCCTGAAGAGCTTTTCCTTGCTCGATTCCCCACGTAAATAATCCGACCATCAGGCAAAACCACCGTAAGTTTCATTATATAATCTTTTGTCGCACCATATTTAACGGTTCGTATGCCACTTGCATTGTTAGCTATCATACCACCTATTGTCGCTGCTGCACCGGGGTCAGGCGGAAAAAAAAGTCCATGATGACCCAATATCTTGTTCATCTCTTTATATACAACACCTGGCTGCACATCTACTTGAAAGTCCTCTCTGTGGATGGCAAGTATCTTATTCATCTCCTGGAAATCCATTGAAATACCTTTATGTACTGGTATCGGGTTTCCTTCAAGGCTTGTTCCAACGCCCCATGGCGTTATAGGCATATCCCTTTCGTTTGCCCATTTTACAACCTTACTCACCTGTTCGGTTGTATGTGGCCATACAACTACGTCGGGCATGGTATGCGAATGAAACGATTCATCATGAGAATGAAGTTCCCTTATAGATGTACCCTCAGAGACCCAATCATCACCAAATATTGATTTGAGCTCATTAATATATTTAATGTCGATCATATAACACCCCTTTTTCTGATTTTTTCATAGGATATTACATTTTCAAAAAAAGTCTTTTCAGCAACATAAAATAATCTCTTTAGAATATTTTGTTCAATAAAAAAGGTTTTTATACGAACAAATATAGCATGGGGGGATAAATATATACCAATAATTTGCATTAAATTTTGTCTTGCAATTCTCGATTGCAGGGTATATGCTTCCATAATCATCAATATGCCAAGGAAAAAAAATATATATCTCCAAGAACCATTGTTCGAAGAACTTAAGCGCTATATCTGCTATGTATGCCACAGATGGATTAAAAAAGATGGTTTATATATTGGCAATGGTGTTTGGAGACACGCAAAGTGCAAACCAAAAGATATAATATCATTGAGGGACAAGACTACCACAAAGAGCCTTTAATGCTTGCTATCTTAAATTAAGAATGAAAAAAGCTATGGTTTCAGCCTCAATAATTTTGTTGGCCGTTTATTCGTTTCTCGTTGGCGCTATGTACTTAAAACAGGACAGCATTGTATACTTCCCAGAAAAAGAAATTTCGCAAACCCCTCGAGACGTAAACCTTTATTATGAGGACGTTACATTTAGAACAAAGGACGGGTTTATCATCTCGGGTTGGTATATTCCCGTTAAAGATGCGCAGAAAACCGTTATCTTCTGCCATGGCAATGCCGGCAATTTATCCCACTTCATGGGACATATAAAAGTTTTCAATGATTTAAAATTCAATGTTCTTTCCTTTGACTATAGAGGCTATGGAAAAAGTGAAGGTTCGCCTTCCGAGGAAGGCACGTACCTCGATGCAGAGGCCGCCTGGGATTTTCTTGTAACAGAATATAAAATGCATCCACAGGATATCATCGTGGTTGGTTATTCTATCGGTGGTGCAATCGCAACAGAACTTGCGAAGAGAAAAAGGGTTGCCACCCTGATTGTTGAGTCAAGTTTTACCTCACTACCTGACTTGGCTAAGAAGTATTATCCATGGCTTCCTGTCAGACTTATATCGAAATATGAATACGCCTCAGTAGATAAGCTTGGTTCAATATCCTACCCAAAACTTTTTATCCACAGCCAGGATGATGATATTGTCCCATTTGAACATGGTAAGGCACTCTACGAAAAGGCATCACAACCCAAAGAATTTCTTGCAATCAAAGGTAGACACAACGATGGAATTTTCATCTCTGGTAGGCTATATGTTGAAGGTGTGACAAAATTTTTTGAAAAATATAATATTATCAGGTGAAATAGTGCATGGGTAAAAAGACACCAAAAAAGACCATTAAAACACAAAAACCCAAAACAAAATATAAAAAGTCCAACAAGATAAAGGCAATCCTGATGCTTTGTGTTTCAGGTTTTTTCTTTGCCTATCTAATATATGTTGGTGGTTCTATAGGCGGTTTCTTTTCTCTGATAATTGGACTTGTATGCGGTTTTATAGGGGTTTTATATTTAAGGGAAGATAAATAAAAATAAACATCACGCTGGAAAAAACACTTTATAGACCATATAGAATTATCATTTTTTCAGATTCATGGCTTTATGAGAGAAGGATTTGCCCTTTTGGCTCTGCTACGAAACGGCCTATCACCCAATAATCAAGTTGGAGTTTCGATGCCCTTTCTTCCAATATTTGGATATCGTCTGGGTGGATAGCCATGAGAAGGCCTCCGGAAGTCTGGGGGTCAAAGATAATATCATAGAAAAAATCATCTCTTTCAGACTTTACATATGTTTTATAGAAATCCCTATTCCTGTATAGACCACCCGGGATAAGACCCATTTTTGCCAAATCAACGGCCTCTTGAAAATAGGGCAGCTTGTCGGCAAAAAGCTCAATGCCTATATTTTCCTTTATCATCTCTTTTAGATGACCAACAAGACCAAAACCGGTAACGTCTGTTGCCGCATGCGTTCTAACTGAAAGCATAACTTCAGCAGCCTTCTTGTTTAGTGTTGCCATTATATGTATGAGATGGTCAATCGACTCATTGCTAAGCATTTCTGCCTTTATTCCTGTGTTCAATATGCCTGTGCCAAGGGGTTTTGTGATAACGAGCACATCGTCAGGCAATGCGCCTTCATTTTTAAGGATCTTCTTTGGGTGTACTATGCCAGTTACCGACAGCCCGTATTTAATCTCCTCATCGTCAACGCTATGGCCGCCAAGCAGGCTTGCGCCTGCCTCTCTAATCTTATCAACGCCTCCCCTTATGATTTCTTTTAAAATGGCTATATCAAATCTCTTCGTTGCAAAACAAACCATGTTCAAGGCTGTTTTCGGCACAGCACCCATGGCATAAATATCACTCATTGCATTTGCTGCTGCTATCTGCCCAAACCAATAGGGATCGTTTACTATGGGTGTAAAAAAATCAATTGTTTGCACAAGGGCAATATCATCTGTTATCTTATAGACACCGGCATCTTCAAAGCCTTCTATGCCTATGATTACGTTTGCATCAGATGGTATTTCGATCCCGCACAGTATGTTTGTCAGGTCGCCCGGACCTATTTTTGACGCTCAACCGGCGCCGCGGACAAATTTTGTCAATCCTGCATCCATATTTGCCTCTATAATTTTTTGCTTCCTGAGCTTTCCTGAAGCCAGAATATCTCTGACACATCAAGCCTTAATCCTGTGAGTTCTTCCAATCCTTCGGTGTGTATCTTCTTTATGCCCGCATAATAGCAGCAATTCACACTTTTATAGTTATTGTCAAAGACCCTGATTTTACCATCTTCAAAATTAATTCTCACATAACAAAAACCACCAGGCACCTCTGACCTTCTTTCTTCCACCACAACCCCTACACCCCAACGGGCATATTTTTTATGGTAAACATAATCGCCAACCCTTAGGTATATCGTATAATCACCCACCAATATCTTATATCACATTATAAAGACGTAGAACAAACAATATTAACCTATAGAAAGTGGATTATAAAGGTTGGAAGATATGGTATTATGATATATTCCGATGAGCAATTAAAGGGCTTGCATCATTTCAATACTTAAACTGGCTTGAGAGTTGCATATTCTCAACCCTGAATCAAAACTATGGAGGTTTTATGCCGCTTTTATTTAAATCGTTGAGTCATGGCGAAATCCCCTTTGGCTTCTTCAACATTGAAACAGACATGATCCTATTGAATAACTATTTTTTCTTTGCCAGTGATTTTGCATTGTATATCACCGATTTAGCTGCAAAAAGTCCGGATGAAATATCTGTTTTAAACTGGAATGGCTATGTTCTGAAAGAAAATGATATAGGCAATCTTATGGCGGCGATAAGCGGGGTTTATTTAAGTGGGTTTATTGGAGAGGTTTATGGCTATTTTCCTTTTCCTCATGAACCTGACAAATTCAAACAAAACCCTGAAGGTTATAAAACCAGGAACCTCATAGAAGGTATTATTAAACGTTATGTCCCTTTGACAAAAATACCATTGAGTTTATCTTCACAGGCTTTGGAAATTAAGATAGGCGATTACCTGTTCGAGAAGGTTGGATTCCATGAATTGTTGTTATATCTGTGGGTAGGGGGATATCCCAGATGGAAGGACGAGGTAAAACCGGGTTATATTATAAAGATGAAGGAAGCAATTACACTGTCTTGCAATCCCCTTTTTAAAGGCATTGTGTTCGAATAGTGTTTTTGTGTAAAAACATTGATTTTATGCTCTTTCACAGTTATATTGTAAAATGCTTGATTCGGTCTTTATGGAAATTTGCCTTGAAGAAGCAGCGAGGGCATTTGAAGAGGAAGAAGTGCCAGTAGGGGCAGTTATTGTTTCTTCAAAAAATGAGGTTATATCCAAGACCCATAATCTTACAATAACAAATAACTCGCCGACTGCCCATGCAGAGATGATTGCGATTGATAAGGCATCAAGGGTGGTTGGGAATTATAGGTTGTTGGGTTGCACCCTTTATGTTTCGAAGGAACCCTGCATTATGTGCGCTGGTGGAATCATGGAGGCAAGGTTAAAACGCGTTGTATTTGGCTGTTTTGATCAAAAAAGGGGTGCTTTCGGTTCACTTATCGATGTAAATAACATCTCCCTTAACCATAAGGTAGAGGTCAGGGGGGGTGTTTTAAAAGAAAAAAGCGAAGATTTACTGAAAAGATTTTTTCAATTAAGGAGAGGTACCGAAGTGGCCATAACGGGGCCGACTCGAAATCGGCTGTCCCGCTAATACCGGGACCGTGGGTTCGAATCCCACCCTCTCCGCCAATGAATTCGATACAATTTTAACAATAGTATTAACGCCTGTCCAATAATTTTATAAAAATTGCAACCCCAAGCAACATTTTGAGAGTTGCAGAGGCGTTGAAACATGTTGTGCATTATCGACAGACTAATAAGCACAAAAACGTAATAAGCTCAAATAGGGCATAAGAATCCTGTCTTACCTCTGTGTTATCGCCAACTTCAGGGCAAGGGAAAGAAATACTGTTCCTGCTATCTTGTTTAAAATATTTTGTGTGCGGTCCGATCGGGTCAGTAGTTGACCAAGTGCACCGGCAAGAACTGCAATACCCCCAAACACCAAGATTGTAGCTACTATAAATAAACCCCCAAGCAAAAGTATCTGAAGTGTCACGGAGCCTTTAGTTGGGTCGGTGAACTGTGGCAAAAATGCCAGAAAAAATATTGATACCTTTGGATTTGTGATGTTCATTATGATGCCTCTAAGATAAAATTTACGAAAATCAACAATCCCGTCGTCTCTATTCTGGATTTTTTGTGCAGAAGCACGAAAGGCATGCCAGGCAAGATAAAGTAGATAGCTTGCACCAATAAATTTAAGTACGGAAAATGCAATTACCGATGTCTGAAAAACTAAAGCTACTCCGAGGGCAACTGCTATGGTATGAACAATAAGCCCTGTACACAAACCGAGCATAATGGTCAAGCCAGAACGTTTTCCATGTAATGCAGCCTGTGTCAACACAAATATATTGTCCGGACCTGGTGCAAGGCCAAGCAGGATCGAAGCCATGAAAAAGGTTATTAATGTTCCAATTGGTAGCGTCATTTTTTAAAGTTTTTAGTATTTATCCACAATATCTGTACAGTTGCAAGCGGTAATAAATTATTATCAATATATTAGGCTATGTTGTCAATTCAATTAAAAACTTGATTAGCAACCTGACCTGTAAATGAAGGTTGTAAAAAAATCATACGATCGGTCTATGAATATGTGGTGATTTATTGGTGAATGAGTGCTATAATGAGAATTGTTCTTTTAATGATACGTTGACTAAAATGTTGACGCTATTAATTATCAACAACATTGATCAAAAAGCGGTGAAAAAGGGGAGCTTATCTTGGAGATGGATTAAAACAACCATCAAAAGGAGGAACCTCGTATGGAAGAAAAACTTGCAAACCCCGCACCACTCGGACTTATGGGATTCGGAATGACAACAGTTCTTCTTAATATCCACAATGCCGGCTTTTTCCCCATAGGATCCATGATTCTTGCAATGGGATTATGCTATGGTGGACTCGCACAGATTATAGCGGGTATTCTTGAGTACAAAAAAGGCAATACCTTTGGTGTGACTGCTTTTACATCATATGGTCTTTTCTGGTGGACGCTGGTATTTATCCTTGTTTTTAAGAACCTTCCCGGCAATTCTGAATCATTTATTGGCTGGTATCTCTTTATGTGGGGCATTTTTACATTTTTTATGTGGTTCGGCACCTTTGGCAAAAACAGGGTCATTCAGTTCGTTTTTCTTAGTCTAACCGTGCTGTTCTGGCTCCTTGCCATAAGGGATTGGACGGGTAGCCACAGCATAGGGGTTTTTGCTGGATGGGAAGGAATCATCTGTGGGCTTTCTGCAATATATCTTGCAATGGCAGAGGTGCTAAATGAAGTCCATGGCAGAACAGTATTGCCAATCGGAGAGATAAAAAAGGGTTAACAAGTAGAGTTGCTCTATACCTTTGTCTGTCTCTGGATGAAGCGCCGACTGAATGGTTGACGATGCTTCCCTCGAAGGTTTTTTTGATGTCAACAACATCAGGTTACTCATTCTTGTATTTGACGACATAGCAGGTTTTGCACTCTTAGCTATTTCTTTTACTTTTATCTCGATGAGGGTCGCTCAAAAATTAGAGTCAATGCTATAAAAGACCAAGATGAAGGGTTACATAAAAAATGGGTGTCTTCCTGGTTGAATTATAGACAAAACTGGCATGTTGAATGATAACGACGGTGGAAAGAGACAGCGCACCATAGAAAGGTTACGACAAAAGAATAGAAATCGCGTATGGTCTGGCATGATGGTTATGCGTCTTGCGCGTTTTGCACTCAATATTTTACTATTTACTGAATAGATCCTTTGCCTTTTTAAAGATATCCAATGCTTCGTCAACCTTTGCCGGAGCTTGAGGAATCACAGGTTGCTGACCTGCCGGCTGCCCAGGTTGAATCTGACCTGCCGGTAGTGTCCCTGCAGGGGCAAGGGTGTACTGGATGGTCCCCGTTGCATTAGGATGGCCTCCAATCATAAACCTATACTGGCCTGGGGGTAATGGGGATATCGGTGTCGCAACATACCTATTCTGTGTGTGGGAAAAGATATTGTATGGTCCTATCTGTGTTGTTCTGCCGGTGCCGGGTGTTCCATCCTGCCAGAAAAAGTACGTTATCATACCCTGACAACCCTGAGGTACGTTAAAAAGCCCACTTTCATCCTGCACAACCGTAAAGTCTTTTTTTATAAGGTTTACCTTTATATTGTAAGGCCCGGGGGGACATTGTTGTGATGCAGGTGGAACAGATGTGTAAGAACGGCCTTTTGCCACACAGACATATTTATGACCCGGGCTTCCCCCGCCTGTGCATGCGTTTGCGTTTATGTTTTTGTATGTACACCATACATTTTTAGATCCGTAGTGTTTCTGAGAACTTCCGTCCCAGCACACTGCCGTTTTGCCGACAAAAGAAGCGTTACATTTTGCATTATCAGGGGCAGAAGAGTTCTGTGTTGC
>MWEV01000062.1 GCA_002071245.1 Deltaproteobacteria bacterium ADurb.Bin026 | reverse complement strand
AGCTTTGAAAGAAGCCTTCTCCAACCCGATGAAAAATCGTATTGCAGTACATCCTCAAGAAAGGGTACTATCTCTCCAAGTTTGTCCTTTGGGAGATATCCATGCGCCTTCATCTGATATGATTTTTGCAATGCATCGGCATTTAGTGCTTGGGCAGTCAGCATCACTACTTTCAACCCTTTTTTAACACCGAACTCCAGAAGATCAAAACCCCTCACGCCCATAATATCGAGTATTACAATATCATAAGTATTGTTTTTCAACTTCTCCATGGCTTGTTCGTAGGTTACAGCCTTATCAAAACTACAACTCTGACACGCATCCTTAATCTCTTCCTCTAAAACGCCAAGGATATCGGGTTCATCATCCACTGCCAAAATACTTTTACCTTCAAGTAAACTTTTCATGGTGATCTCCTCATCTTTAAAATTATTCTTTTAAAACCTTTTTTTCCCAAAAAGTCAAGCAAAAGCTAAAGACATCATCTTTTCAGAATTTAAGAGATGGAACATAGATAAATATGAAACAGGACTGTTGATTATTACAGTTCTATTCAGATATCCTACAAGTATTTCATTTTGACTTAATTACTTGCAAAATCATATTAATACGTTATATTAGATAACAAGGTTATTCTTTAATTTATGTATGCCAGAGGAGGCTTATATGGAGTATTCCGAATTTGTAATGGATCATTTCAGAAATCCTCGCAATAAGGGTGTAATAAAAAATCCTGATGGTGTTGGCGAGGTAGGTAACCCGATCTGCGGCGATGTAATGAAAATCATGATAAAGGTCAAAGACGAAAAGATTTCTGATATTAAATTTAAAACTTTTGGATGTGGGGCAGCAATTGCAGTTTCAAGCATAGTAACAGACATGGCAAAAGGGAAAACACTTGAGGAAGCAATGAAAATCACAAACCAAAAGGTTGCGGAAACACTCGGTGAGTTACCGAAAAATGAACTGCATTGTGCAAACCTCGGTGCAGACGCCCTTCATATGGCTATAATAGATTACTACAACAGATTAGCAGGAAAACAAAAGGATGCGTCCAAAGAAAAGGTCGATTATATTGGCAAAAGAAAGGGTAAATGTTATTGCCCATATTGTGATTCAGTCTTGCTTAGCGAAACACTTTTTTGTTCAAAGTGCGGTAAATCCATTACTGGCCAGAACAAATAACCTATTATTATGCTTTTATTAAATTTCCAGACAAGGGGTAAAATCAATGAACACGATCTATTTTGACCATATATCTGCAACACCACTCCATCCTTTAGTAAAGGAAACGATGATCAATTTCATACAGAACAACAACTTTGGAAACCCGCTAAGCCAGCATCATATAGGCGATGCCGCTGTCGAGGCATTAGAGACTGCTCGCCGCCAAGTAGCACAGTTAATCAATGCTAAACCCGATGAGATCGTGTTTACATCAAACGGTACAGAATCGATAAATCATGCAATCAAAGGTGTTGCATTCGCAAAGTTCAAAAAGGGGAAACACATAATCACCACGAACATAGAACACCAATCAGTAGCAAGAACCCTAAGGGTACTGATGCGTTTTGGTTATCAGGTCACTACCGTTCCTGTCGACAGACATGGGCTTGTCAACCCAAATGATGTTGAAAAGGCAATTACGGAAAATACTATACTTGTGTCCATCATGCACGCAAATAATGAAATAGGGACAATAGAACCAATCGCCGAAATAGGTAAGATTACAAAGGCAAAGAACGTATTATTTCATACAGATGCTGTTGCATCAGGGGGAAATATTTCTATAGACGTTGACGAACTTGGTGTTGACCTGTTGAGTATTGCAGCTAACCAGTTCTATGGACCATCAGGCGCAGGTGCACTATATATAAGACAAAAAACAGAAATATTTCCGCTTATTGACGGCGGAACACAGGAGGGTAACAGGCGTGCCGGTACGCAAAACATAATCGGCATTGCAGGTATGGGAAAAGCCGCTGAGCTTGCCCGAATCGAGATGCCCCAGCGCATAGAGCATCTATCGAAACTGAGAAAGGCATTTATCGAAAGATTGAACACCCTTGAAGATATCCACATTAACGGACATCCCGTACTTACATTGCCTGGGCTTGTGTCCGTTTCAGTTGAATACGTGGAGGGAGAATCAATAATGATAATGCTCGAAGGTGACGGTGTCTGTGTATCCACCCGCTCCGCATGTGCATCAGGTTCTTTGAGGGCATCACACGTACTAACAGCTACCGGCTGCGATTATGTCACGGCACAAGGAACGATTATATTCTCTTTTGGTATAGGAAACACCCTCGAGGACATCGACAAGGCATTTACATCGTTTCAAAAGAGTATTGCATTCCTCAGGAGTATGTCACCACTTTATAAAAAGAAATGATAAAAGTAGCGGTTGTTTACATGCCACAGCAACTGCCTGGACTACCGCACGAATTGGGCACCCCGCAACAGCCAGCCGGTACGCTCGATCCAACACTGCGCGCTGAACCTGTCGTGTTGTGTGCTGAAAGCAATTTCTCGAGTTTTTGACCGTTGCATGATTTACAGTGCAGGTCGTCATCTTTACCGAATACGATAAATTCGCTTATATTGCCGCAATCCTTACATTTATATTCAAATATAGGCATACCAACCTCCTGTTTATAATAATGCTTTATCATTTATATCTTTTAATAACATCCATATTCTGGCTTTCATATTTAGCACTACCCAATGCCTTTTAGTTTTTTCTTAACATTGCGTTTTAATGACCACAACCGCCCTGGTGGCCGCTGCAAGCGTTGAAAATCGATAATTCGGGAAGTTTGTTTTCTTTGAAAAGCAAAAGGTTTTCTTTAATTGTGCCACCGACAGCCCCGTAAACCTTTATCCCTGCGGCATTCAATCCTCTTATTGCACCAGCACCTATGCCGCCTACAACCACAGCGTCAACACCCCGTCCACCAATAGCCGCTATAGGGTTGCATGCACCGTGGGCATGATTTAAATCCCTGTTGTTGACAGCAACGGCTGTCTGGAGTTCCGTATCAAAAACTACAAATGTCGGGGCAGAGCCAAAATGCCCATAGATGTTGCTCTCTACCCC
>MWEV01000061.1 GCA_002071245.1 Deltaproteobacteria bacterium ADurb.Bin026 | reverse complement strand
CTGGCGGAGAGACAGGGATTTGAACCCTGGGTCCCGCTTTGTGACGGGACACACGATTTCCAGTCGTGCTCCTTCAGCCTCTCGGACATCTCTCCGTGTCAAGTTTTATACCATACTACGCCCGAAAGAGACAAGGCAATTCATATTTTCCGTCTTGCACATTTTATTCAAACATTGATATATCTATAATTAATGCATAATACAAAAATCTCTCCTTTTATTATTCTTGTGTTCGCTGCAGGATTTGGCGGGATAGTTGCTCAGACTATACTACTCAGGGAATTACTTGTTTTATTTTCAGGAAACGAGTATTCGATAGGCATTATCATCAGCGCATGGGTTATAAGCGAATCCATTGGGGCATATACAGGTGGTAAATTCAACAAAACATTTAACCCTGAGATACTTACATATTCTGTTCTTCTTTTCTCGATAATATTTCCAATATGTATTTATCTGACACGTATTTTCAAATCGTTACTCGATATCCCGCCTGGGATAGGCGTAGGCATGGTGTCTATATTGTACTCCTCTTTCATTATACTTTTTCCCATCGGCTTACTTCACGGATTCTTTTTTACAATAGCCTGTTCAGTTCATAACCAGATGACTGACAAAGGCAAAATATCTGCTGGAAGGATATATTTCTACGAAACACTCGGCACAATTGCCGGCGGCACAGTCGTTAGTATCTTTTTTGTTCCGTTTTTTAACAGCTTTTTTATCGCAATGATAATAGCCGTCATGGGAGCAATATCCTGTATTATCTTTGTAAAAAGTGCTGATGTCTTTCAATTGGGCCGTAAGAACCGATTGTTGCTACTGAGTTCTTCAATTCTCTCAATAATGGTATGTATCATGATGATTTTCAATGTAGATAACAAAATACACATGGCATCCATAAACATTCAATGGGCAAAGCAAAACGTAGTTTCTTATAAAAATTCTATTTATCAAAACATTGTCGTTGTCAAAAACGAGGATCAGTATACCTTCTTCACTGATGGGATTCCATTCGTTACGACACCAGTTCCAGACATTGCATTTGTGGAAGAATTTGCCCATTTTCCTATTCTTGCACACCCCCAGCCAAAAGATATTCTCGTCATCGGTGGGGGTACAGGAGGCATCATCAATGAGATATCAAAACACCGCACCGTAAAGAAAATAGATTACATAGAAATAGACCCGGACTTCCTAAAAACAATAAAAAGATTTCCAACATCGCTTACAGAGATTGAATTAAACAACCCCATTGTCAAGCTTCATTATAAAGACGGGAGGAGATTTCTAAGAAAGACCGAAGATAAGTACGATGTCATATTAATTGGCCTGCCTCCCCCTTCAACACTTCAGATGAACAGATTTTATACATTGGAATTTTACAACTTAATAAAAAACGCTTTAAATACAGACGGGATACTCGCCCTTACTACGCCAGGCTCTTATTCATATTATGGCAATACATTGAAGGAGCTTAACGCAAGCATCATTGAAACCGTTAAATCTGCATTTTTATATGTTTTTATCCTTCCTGGTGAATATAACATTATTTTTGCCTCACAATCGAAAAGAATAACGGGCCTATCCCCTACCCTGCTAAACAATGCATTAGCTGAGCGCCAAATCGAAACCAAACTTATAACCTTGCCTCACCTCAATGACCGTTTCGAAAATGAAAGATTTATGTGGTTCGCATCGTCCCTTGAGGGCACAAAGGTACAAATTAATAGGGATTTTTCACCAATGGGGCTCTTTTACAGCATCTCATATCAAAATATGCTCTTTTCGCCGTCACTCAAATCTGTTTTTGAATTTGTAAAACAGATAAATACAACGTCCCTTTTTGTTTTTATAATCAGCATTTTTTTGTTTTTTTTACTCCTTTGCCGAAAGCATAGACATATAGGCATACCATACGCCATTACCACTACAGGCCTCTCGGCAATGGTCTTCGAGCTTATTCTCATATTCAGTTTTCAGGTGTTCTGCGGATATGTCTATTATGAAATAGGCATCTTAATAACGGTTTTTATGGCAGGTATGGCTGCTGGCAGTCTTATTGTAACCTATCGTCATAACTTGTCTTTCCAACAGTCATTGTCTGGAATGAAGGCTCTCGACACGGCGATGATAATATTCCCCCTATTCTTTGCCCTTATATCTTTATTTCAGGGGTATTTATATTCCATTCCAACATCGTCCATCCGTTTCATATTTTATACTCTGCTAATAATCTCAGGTTTTCTTGCCGGCATGCAATTTCCTCTTTCAAATATAATCTATCTCGAGCTTGTCGGGCTTGAATATCGAGATAAAAACAAAGCCATAGGCAACACTGCGGGGATATTATACGGGTTAGACCTCATAGGGGCTTGTCTGGGCGGTATCATCGGAGGACTCATCGTATTGCCTGTGCTCGGCACTTCAAATACATGTCTTTTTCTCTCGGCACTTAAGGGAACAAGCCTTATCCTGTTGTATACAGTACCAAAAAATACAGACCATTTACGACGTCCAAGCTAATCATTTCCCAAAAAATTGCCTCAAAACAAATGACAAGGGGTGTTTTTTCTACATTCATGATATAGTATAATTCAACAGGACATAATGACATGATCACCAGAAGAGCCTTTTTGAAAATCACAATGCTAACCCCATTTATCTTTAAGGGAGCGCCAGAGAGACTTTACGCAAAAACAGAACCGCCCCTCAAGGAGGCAAGTTATTATCATCGGATAGACGAAAAGAAGATGATCGTGGCCTGCCAATTGTGCCCGCGGGAATGTGTCATAGCAGAAGGGGAAACAGGTTTCTGCAAGGCAAGAAAAAACATAAAAGGCACACTCTATGCACTCGGATATGCCCAACCATGCGCCATACACGTTGACCCTATCGAAAAAAAGCCATTTTATAACTATCATCCAAAAAGCTTGAGCTTTTCCATTGCAAGCGCAGGATGTAATCTAAGGTGTAAATTCTGCCAGAACTGGCAGATTTCTCAAATCTCACCACTTGAGTCCATAAATCAGTACGCCACCCCTGACAAGATCGTTTCAGCCGCCAAATTAAGCGGATGTAAAAGCATTGCATACACATACACTGAGCCAACCAACTTTTACGAATACATGATTGACACGGCTAAAATTGCCAAAAGCAAAGGCATCCTCAATGTAAACCACACGAACGGTTATATAAATCAGGAACCTCTCAAAGAACTATGTAAATACTTAGACGCTGCGAATATTGATCTTAAGGGATTCAACAACAGCTTTTACAATAAGATCTGTGAGGCTAATTTGAGTCCTGTTCTTGAAACTATTAAAACATTAAAAAAATCAGGTGTGTGGGTAGAGATAACAAATCTCATAATCCCGGGTTACAATGATGATATCGCAACGATAACTAATATGTGTGAATGGATTAGGCATAACGTTGGCATCGATACACCGGTACACTTTTCCCGTTTTTACCCAACTTACAAAATGACAGGTGTTCCACCAACACCAGTTGGCACACTTGAAAAGGCACGAGAAATAGCAATCAAAGCCGGGCTACATTACCCGTATATCGGTAATGTTCCAGGTCATCCTGGCGACAATACCTATTGTCCCAATTGCAAAAAGATGCTTGTAAAAAGATCAGGCTATAATATCCTTGAAAACGCAATAAAAAACGGAAGGTGTAAATATTGCGGGACAAAGATAGGGGGGGTATGGATATGAAAAAAGATTTAAAAACTCAGATTACAAAATTAGAAATGCGAATATTTTGCAATTTTTTATTTATTTTGTTTTCTTGTGCTGCTCTTCTCATTCTGCTTCCCCACATCTTTGAAAAATCATACGCTGATGATACGCTTCAGAAGGTTAAAAAACCGGTTTTTGCAGGTTCGTTTTATCCCGCAGAAAGAAATCAACTCGAAAAAAGATTGGACATATATCTAAAGGCGGCAAGCACTCAGACCAAAAGGACAGCTTCACACATCTTTGGTCTCATATCCCCACATGCAGGATACGACTACTCTGGGCAAGTTGCCGCATATGCATATAACCAGATAAAAGACAGGGACTACAAGACTGTTATCATTATTGGTCCAAGCCATCAGGTACCTTTTAGAGGTATCTCAATATACCCTGTCGGTTCATGGGAAACCCCGCTCGGCACTGTGCAGGTGGATAATAAAACAGCAAAGACACTTATGGATAACTGCAATGCAATAAAGGTTTATCCTGCTGCCTTCGCCCGTGAGCATTCACTTGAGGTGCAATTACCCTTTCTTCAAAAAACCCTGAAATCATTTAAAATTGTGCCTCTTGCTGTAGGTTTTATTGAAAAAGATGATTACAAAAGGCTCTCTGATGCACTTCTTAGGCTCCTTGAACAAAATCCCAAAGATATTCTTTTTGTAGCGTCATCCGATATGTCCCATTATCATTCATACAACAAGGCTTCCCAAATGGACAGGGTTACCCTGAAATACATTGAACATCTCGACGTTGACCGATTATTCGAAAACTTGCAGAATGGAAACTGCGAGTTATGCGGTGCGCCAGGAGTTATAACGCTTATGATGATGGCATCAAAGCTTAATGCCCACGTTAAAACACTCAATTATGCAAATTCAGGTGATGTAACAGGGGATAAAAACAGGGTGGTGGGATACGGAGCAACTGCATTCATGTATGCCGACAAAAATGATAATGAATTAAGCTTAAAAGAGCAGAAAACACTTCTGACGATTGCCCGAAAAACACTTGAAGAGTTTATTTCAAATGGCAATATACCCAAGTTTGATATCAAAGAAGGCCAATTACTCGAAAAAAGAGGCGTATTCGTAACCCTAAAGAAACACGATGAACTTCGTGGTTGCATAGGGTATATCATGCCTATTGAACCTCTATACAAGGCTGTCATTGAGATGACCATATCGTCATCTACAAAAGATCCACGTTTTCTGCCTGTTTCCAAAAAAGAACTTAAAGATATCAGCATAGAAATATCAGCGCTTACACCTCTTATGCCCGTTGAAAATCCAAACCAAATTGAAGTTGGCAAACATGGCTTATATATTACAAGAGGCAGTCGTTCAGGCCTGCTGTTGCCACAGGTTGCAACTGAAAACAAGTGGAACAGGGATGAGTTCCTCAGTCAAACGTGTCGAAAGGCAGGTCTTCCACAAAATGCATGGAATGAAAAAGGCACTAAAACCTATACATTCACAGCCCAAATATTCTCCGAATAATACCAACCTAAATATAAAGGACATATGAAAAAAACAGGGAAAAACTCTTTTATCAACAGAAAAGATATTCAAAAAGCTCTGAAGGAATCCAAAAGACCTTTGAGCCAGAAAGAACTGGAAAAGATACTTCGAGTCGGCAAGGCAGGTCGTAAAACCATTAGAAACCACTTGAAAGATCTGCTCAGGGAAGGCTCTGTCATAATGCTAAAAAGCGGATTATATGGGATACCAACTGAGATGAACCTTAAATCAGGTACGTTGTGGTGCACAAGAAACGGCAATGGTTTTTTAATCTCTGAAAAAGATGGCGAAAAGGATATCTTTATCCCCTCCTGCTCAATCAAGCAGGCATTCCACGGCGATAAAGTCATTGCAAGGATTGAGCATTCTTTCAAAGGCAAAAAGGAAGGAAAGGTCATAAAGGTCTTAGAAAGAAAGACAAAACACATAACTGGGTATGTAAAGGCTTTAAAGGACATATGGTATGTTGTTTCAGAAGAAGGAAAAATACCGTACCACTTCATAGTCGAAAACCCATCTTTTGAAAAAATATCCCTCGACGACCTTGTTGCAGCAAATATTATAAAATACCCGGAAGATGGAAAAGACCCTACATGCAAGATTATAAAGGTTTTTAAAGGTTTAAACGATGTAAAATCCATTACACAGTTTGTAACATTTAAACACAATCTTCCGCAGAGATTTAAAAAGGTTGTCAATACAGAGGCAAAAGAAACTTCTTTGATTGGATTAGGCAAAGGCAGGGTTGACCTACGTTCATTGAAACATATAACGATAGACGGAGAGTCAGCAAAAGATTTTGATGATGCAGTGTTTATCGAAAAAGTATTGAACTATTATAACCTTTACGTTTCTATTGCGGATGTCTCCCACTATGTGAAGCCAGGCCTTGCCGTTGATATAGAGGCATATCAAAGAGGAACGAGCATCTACTTTCCAGGAACAGTCATACCCATGCTTCCAAAAATTCTTTCAAACATAATGTGCAGTATTAATCCCAATGAGGACAGGCTTGCAATGACTGTCAAGATGTCTTTCACAAAAGACGGTTCATTAAAGGAAACATCCTTTTTTGAATCAATTATAAAAAGCGCAGCAAGACTCACATACTCTAAAGTTGAAATGGCGCTTATACACAGGGATAAAAAGATTATCAAGGAATTGAAAGAGGTGATGCCAGAACTTGAATTGATGAGAGAACTATCTGAGATATTATCGAAAAAAAGGGAACAACGGGGAAGCCTCGATTTTGATCTGCCAGAACCAGAGGTTTTGCTGGACATAAAAGGCAAGGTTTCAGGTATAGTGAGGTCGGAAAGGCTGTTCGCCCATAGAATTATCGAAGAATTCATGATAAGTGCAAACGAGGCTGTAGCCAGATACCTGTTTAGCAACAAAATACCCGCATTATATAGGATCCACGAACGCCCCGACCGAGAAAAATTGGTCGATTTTGAGAGGCTGCTAAACAACCTGCCATTAAAACATAAAAAGATTGACGCCTCAGCAAGTCAACTTCAATCTATCCTTAAGGATGTAAGCGGTACGCAATATGAATATCTCGTAAACAAAACCCTTCTCAAGTCCATGAAGCAGGCAAAATATTCAGCCTCGAATAAAGGCCATTTTGGGCTTGCATCTAAATGTTATCTTCACTTCACATCTCCTATCAGAAGATACCCAGACCTTGTATGTCACAGGGCTTTGAAATATGCGCTTTTATACAATCTCAAAATGGATAAGGCAAGGTTTTTACCTGAGGAGGAACTTGAACGAATGGCAATCCATCTGTCTGAGCGTGAGCGCATCTCAATGGAAGCGGAAAGAGAGATAGAAGACAGAATCAAGGTGTTCTTTATGAAAGACAAGATAGGTGAAATATATGAAGGCTTGATTTCACACATCACATCATTCGGCATTTTTGTTGAACTATTTGATTATTTCGTTGAAGGCGTCGCATTATTAAGCGAACTTCACGATGATTATTATGTCTTTCAGGAAAACAGATTCAGGCTTTTTGGAAGAAGGACGAAAAAGATATACCGAATCGGTGACAGGATTAAGGTTAAAGTCACGCTCGCCGATACTGAACTGAACCGTCTCCATTTCAGCATTGTCAAAGACAGCTAATCATGACAAGACTTCTCAAACACTCGATACAATATTCCTGCGTCCGCTGCCCGATATTTGCTTCATGTCACCTGAACTCCACCTTTAACATGGAAAAGTCGTCTTCGAATCCTTCGCTGCCATGAATTTCTTGCAGATATGCGCATAGCTCATCTATCTCGGATAAGCCCCCAAAGGGTTTTTTCCGCAAAAACTCCTTTAATTCCTCATATGACCACATCGTTCCATCTGTTTTCGTTACCTCGAATACACCATCAGAAAACACATATAAATGTGAAAACGCATCTACAAAAACAGCACCCCCCTCATACACCATTTCAGGCATACCACCGATGAACATGTTCTGTGTCCTCAGTTCGAGTACATCACCGGATGCTGATACAAGAAGCGGTGGGGGATGACCTGCACTGGCATG
>MWEV01000060.1 GCA_002071245.1 Deltaproteobacteria bacterium ADurb.Bin026 | reverse complement strand
CAGGGAGGATGCTGTTTTTTATTACCACAAAAATCATGAAGTTGATTTTTATGTTCCGGAAGCATCGTTGGCTATCCAGGTGTGCTACAAGCTTGACAGCAGTCTGAATACTTACAACCGGGAGGTTGACTCTTTGATAAAAATAACTAAAGTACTGGATTGTAAAAAATTAGTCATTGTGACTAAAGACCAGGAACAGACTCTGGAGGTGGATGGCCGCACTATTGAGGTTATTCCCATCTGGAGGTGGCTGACAGCTTAACTGTAGAAAAGTACAACTTTTCCATGATTATGAAATCCCTTTATCATATGAGGAATATTACATTTCTGAAAAAGATATCATCCTTAGTGAAACGCTGGATTTAATCTCTGAGGGGAAATACCTGGGCAAGGATCCTTTCCGGGGCCAACACTCAATTATCTTATCTCCATGGGTGATCTCTCTGGTAGTTTTAGCTATCCTTGCCGGAATAATACTTTCACGCAAAACTTCTATGTAATATTTTACATAGAAAATCGAGATAAAATCGATTATCTATGCAAAATGTTTCTATATTTGCATTGTAAACAATGTAAAAATGGTATCATTGGTAGAATATGGTGTTATTCCAATTGATTATGCTTCTATCAGGGCAAGTTATCCTTCGCTCAAAGCCTTGGAAGATAAGATATGCGATTTGGAAAACAAAGGTACAATAATCCGGTTGAAACGTGGTTTGTATATTGTTTCACCAGCTGTTTCAAAAAAGGAAATATCAATAGAATTGATTGCCAATCATCTCTACGGCCCTTCTTATGTTTCCAGGGAAAGTGCCCTGCGATTTTACAGTTTAATTCCAGAGAGAGTCTATAATACTGTTTCGATGACAATAAAAAGAAGGCAAAGGTTCAGGAATTACTTCGGGCAGTTTGATTACATATCTTGCCCGGTCAGTTATTACTCAATAGGAATCCGGCAGGTTATCCGCGAGGATTATGCTTTTTTAATTGCTTCTCCCGAAAAAGCTCTGTGTGACCAAATTGTGTATACACCAAATCTGCAGCTACGTTCGGCTAGAGCGCTTCAAATATACCTAGAAGAAGACATCCGGTTTGATATGGATGAATTCTATAAAATGGATGTTACAATATTTGAGCAGTGTGCGGAAGTGAGTAAGAAAACGCATATGATCAGTCATATAATAAAACTATTGAAACAATGAATGTATTTGACCAAATGGTAGCCCGCTACGGAATTGAAGAAGGTAAAAAAAATGCAATATATGAAGTGATGCAGGAGATCATTCTTGCCGGACTTAATCGCGGTGGTTTTTTCAACAAAGCGGCTTTTTATGGAGGTACCTGTTTGCGAATATTTCATGACATGAAGCGCTTTTCGGAAGACATGGATTTTTCGTTGATCGCACCGGATGTAGATTTCAAACTTGAAGATTATTTTCTGTCCATCATCCATGAGTTTCAAGCTGTCGGCAAAGAAGTTGTTATCTCAAAAAAAGAAAAAAGGACATTTGGCCGTGTGGAATCCGCGTTTTTAAAGGAGAATACCGAGGTGTACGATGTAAAATTTCGAACCGAAAACGTAATTAAAATTAAAATTAAGGTGGATGTAGATCCGCCGATGAAATTCGATACTGAACAAAAACTGTTACTTCTTCCTTATTCCTTTATGACACGCTGTTTTGTTCTACCCGATTTATATGCCGGTAAGATGCACGCCCTTGTTTTCCGGAAATGGAAGCAGCGGGTAAAGGGACGTGACTGGTACGATTTTGAGTGGTATGTTAGAAAGGGAGTGATGCTCAATTTCAATCATCTGCAGGAACGGATCAGTCAGTTTGAAGGAATTGAAATGAGTCGGGAATTATTTATTGAAAAATTGAAAGAACGGCTGGCCGATACAGATATTGACCTGGCCAGACAAGATGTATTGCCGTTCATTAAAAACCCCGAAGAATTAGAAATTTGGTCAAATGATTACTTCTTACAGTTGGCTGAAATGATAAAATTTCAAAATTAAGACCCTGTTTGACAACTAAATCAGTATAGACCACTCTGAGATTCCATCTTCCAAGCCAATATTGTCAATCCATCCACATATAAGGACGTTTTTGTGGAGGAACTTGGGATTTTCTGCCTTTCATCCACATATAAGGCTGATTTTGTGGACAAACCGGCGGATTATGTGCAACTCCGACCCACAGGGACAATAAAAAATCAAATGGGTGCTGCGGAGCAGCATTTTATAAGCGCCAAAAGCTTTTGGCGCACCGCAAGCGAAGCTTTTTCTTAACTTTGTCTTATGCGAAAAGTCTCTTCACTGGTTTTCGGGCTGGGTGTTTTTCTTTTTTTCTGGCTGTTGGTTCCGTACCACTTGCGGTTTCACGAATAGTTCCAGTTTTTCCGGTTTGGGATGGATTATTTCACGGACTCGACCCTGCAACCGGTATTGTTTTCCTGGCTGGAGGAACCGCGCTAACTGGAAGAAAACTAACTGCATTTCATTTTTCAGGGCGAAACTTTTAAAATATAACTTACTGAATTAATCTACATTAACCTTCATTTTACCGAAACTTTTTCTAAGGCTATTGACTTTCTGGGATTTAATAGATAAATTACCAGAAGTTGACCTTAACTCTCTGGAATCAAAGTAGAGCATAAACAAATCAAATCGAAATGAAAAAGTTTGTTACTGTCGTATATAAATACTTAAATTACTCTGACTATGAGAGAGAAAAATTTATTTAAATTTATTGCTTCACTGAGCATTACGCTATTATTCTTTGCTTGTAATAAAGAAATGAATTCCATTCAGGAAATACAAGATAAAGAGTTTATTAACCATAGCGATGATTCATTTGTTTCCGTCACCAAAGCTACCGACATTGCAGCGACATTCTTTGGCCAATTGACGAATGACCCTCTTACAAAAAGCTACGATCGGGATACTTCAACAGAAACTGTCAGGGACGCTAAAAATGACAACGCTCCTATGATGTACGTAATTAATTATTGCGGAGGTGGTTTTGTGGTCGTGAGTGCTACTAAGGACTACTATCCAATTCTTGCCTATTCTGATGAAAATGATTTTGTACTAAGTGATGACATGGAAGGTGTGGCAGTTTGGATGGAAGAGACAAAAGAGGCTATTCGTCAGAGTGGATCTTTGGATGAGGCAACAAAGGCAAAAATTCACAGATTATGGCAGCAGTATGAAACAAATGCCAATATGATTTCTTCCACTGTCGTCACAAAAAGTCTGACACCAGAACAAGATCTTGCAAGGGAGAATCGAATAGCTGAACTAAATCAATTGGGTTTCACTGTTTATAGCTTATCAAGCGCGTATGCAAATAGCCTGATTAGCTTAAACAATTACCAGGGTTGGTGGGGTATTGGTGATTTGTTTGGGACTCCTGATCACACTATTGTTGCAATAGGTGTAAGGTCCGAATCTTCTCAGGTTGGTCCCTTTCTTCAGACTGCCTGGGATCAAGTGTTACCATACAATAGTCAAGTACCATTAAAAAACGGACAACGGCCTTATCTGGGTTGTACTACTATTGCAATTGCACAAATAATGTCGTATCATACATGGCCTAGTGACCTTGACTGGGATACGATGATACAACAAGGAGGTTCATCTGCGGTGACTCAAAATTTTTTATACAACCTGGCGGTTGATATGAACGCTGATTTTGGAAACGGTCAAAATGGACTTACTACGTATATTACTGCCAGTGCTGCAATAGCTGCACTACAACTCAGCAAATATGGTTATTCGTCTTCCATGAGTCTAGTGACACATAATAGCTCAACTGTCCGTACTCAGCTCGACTCTGAACGGCCCGTTTGGATGGAGGGAACAGATCCGAACGATGAGACGGCTGCTCATGCCTGGGTATGCGATGGATATAGAACTGAAACAAATGAAGATATTTATTTTGTAGAATTTCTCATGGGCGGTCCTGGATCTTACTATTACGCGAGTAAAAATGAATGGGATTATGTACCCTCATTTCTAAGTCCGTGGTCAACAGGTGGTGTAATATCTTATTATTATGACATGAATTGGGGGTGTGGTGGAGATTTCAATGGATGGTTTTATTCGGATAATGTGTATGTTTATGGATACAACTTTTCCATAGACAGGTTGGATATTATTAATATCAAAAAGCAATAAACAAATGAAAAAGATATTTGTAATTTTTGTTTTTTCTATGGGTACAATACTTTCATGTTCAAAAATTCCTGATACTGTTCCAAAAAGTGTGTCTGAAATAAAAAACATAGCCTCTTAAGAATTAGTTTTGCAAATGACAAAAAAA
>MWEV01000059.1 GCA_002071245.1 Deltaproteobacteria bacterium ADurb.Bin026 | reverse complement strand
AGAACAACAAGGATTTAGCGTTTTTTACAGCAACGTTGATGTCCAAAGCGCAAATGTAAACGGCGAAACAAGTGTGGACAGCGTTACCGCGCCTGAGGCGAGTTCAGGATCGCCGCCCACCTCTTTAGCAAGAATAAAGGATGTCAGGGCAGTAGGTGTAGCAAGCAATATTATTGAGGGTAAAGCCTCTTTAGGAGCCATACAATAAACTTTGCAATACATAAAGGCTAAACCGGGCAAAACAACAAGTTTTATGCCTGAAACGACTACAGAGAGCCAAAACGATTTCTTCAGCGTATCAATTGAGATGGATGCACCAATAATTAATAATGCCATTGGCAGTGCAACGTTGCCCAAAATTGTCATGCTCTTGAATATGATACTTGGTATGGGTATCTTGCAATAAAGGTTGATAATGCCTGCAAAGGTGGCAATGATAACAGGCGTCTTGAAAATGGACAGCAATGCCTTTGCCGCATTTTTATGGGTGTGGGAGGTCAATGAAAGGATGCCTATGGAAAGTGCATTATTCAGGAGAATCAAAAAACCTATAAGGATGCTGCCTCTTTTGAGTCCTTCATCTCCGAGTACATAAAACAACACTGCAAGCCCGACGTATGTCACGTTTCCATGGAATGTGGTCTGAACAAAACTTCCAAGTCTTCCCCTTTTTAATCCTACTATGACACCGAATAAAAACGAAAGTACGGTTACGGCGATGGTTGGGATGATAACCGAAAGGATATATGCAAGAGAAACATCTTCGATATTTGACCTCACTATACCTGTAAATATCAATAAGGGTAACGGTAAAAGAAACACAAATCTGTTCATGCCTGCAACGAAGTCATCTTTTAAAAACTCCCTTTTTCGAATAATGAAACCGAAGATTATTATAATAAAAATAGGCGCTATGGTTTCGATGACTGTCATGGTCTATGGATTGATTTTTTTATAGTCTGCAATTATTCTCCTGAGCATACCGGTCAAAAATTCAAACGAGGGGAATCCTGTGTTTCTCTCCTAATTTATGTAAGATATTGCATATATATGTGTCTTATACTGAAAATAATGATAAAATGTCCAGTGCGATATGTTTTTAAGAAGACGTTCTTTCAGTAAAGCGTATATCGCTGACAACAATGAGCATATTATTTTTTAACATGCAATAAAACTGGTTGCAATAACTTTCAGCTTGACTTTGGGCTGGTATTTTACTATATTTATCTGTTTTTTCGGAGGTGTTAAAATGGGACTTGGAATCCTTGGTAAAAAGCTTGGAATGACTCAAATATTTCGTGAAGATGGGAGCATCGTACCTGCAACAGTGATACAGGCAGGACCATGCTATGTTGTTCAGAAGAAAACGAATGAGAAAGAAGGTTATACCGCCATTCAGTTAGGCTTCGAAGAAGTAAAAAAGGTCAACCGTATTAACAAACCGCTGGTAGGCCATTTCAAAAAGGCAAACATCCCTCCAACGCGTATACTCAAAGAGTTCAGGGTAGGCCCTGAAGAAGTTGACGCAAACGAAGTAGGTTCACAAATTTCCGTTGAAAGGTTCGAAATAGGCGATTATGTGGATATTACAGGTACTTCAAAGGGCAAAGGGTTTGCTGGTGTCATGAAACGTTATGGCTTCGGTGGGTCGCCTGCATCACATGGCACTCATGAGTACTTCAGACACGGCGGCTCAATTGGACAGAATATGACCCCTGGGAGAACGCTGAAAGGCAAGAAAATGCCCGGCCATATGGGCAACAGCAGGGTGACAGTTCAAAATCTTAAGGTCGTTGAGGTAAGAAGTGACAATAATATCCTCTTGGTTGAAGGTGCCATACCAGGCCCAAACAATGGATATGTTATAATCAATAAGGCGGTTAAAAAGAATAAATAACCTAACCATATTTGCTCTAACTTAAGGTTCAGTATACAACAATTTATTGATTGTCTCTGAACCTTTTTTGTTTTCTTGGTGGTCTTTTTTCAGCAAGATTTTTAATGCTATCCTGTGTAAATGCAACTTTTAATGTGTGATTTGCAAAACACCGAATCAATAATAAAAAATGTTTCACCATTCATCCTCTTGTGTTATATAGTATAAATCTTTGCAAAAGGTACCTACCCTGAAAGGTTGCACCGCGTCAACCTTCTTTCTAAGCCGGAGGCTTATATGAAAAACCATAAGGAACACGTTTCCCTCAATATATACCTAAACCCTTATTACACCGAACTTGTCAACAGATTCACAGAACAATCTGCAAAGGCATTTGGACTTGAAAGCCCTGACGCATTGAAGCTAACGCTTGCCTGTGAAGAAATGTTTACATACTTATGCAGGATAGACACAGCAGACCAACCTGTAACATTAGAGGCACAAAATGGTATCTATTTTACGGAGATCAAAATTATCTTTAATGTGGCAGATTTTGACCCTTGTGCTTTCAATATCACAACAAACGTATCCCTTGAGAATGAAAAAGACCTTGACGAAATGGGTCTTGTCATTGCTTCGCGCTCTGTTGACAAGTTTAGCATCAGTCACGAAGAAAAAAATCGCATAACCGTATTCCTTGTCAAAGAGAAAACCTATCCCGAGATTTCCATGTCTGAGGCTGCCGCAGTGGTAAAACCCTTGAATGATATTTTAATCACCACACCTGACTTTGAGACATTAAAAGAATTCTCAAGGCTAACAGTCACATTTTATGAATCTAATCTGTATCCCAACGAGGTAAGATTCCCTGGAAAACTTGTTGATATGCATGCCGCAGGTGAATTCAATGTACTTGTTGCAGCAGACCGCTCCGGTACAATTGGTGGAGGGGTAATATGGCGGCGATGGCATGTCATGAATCAAAAGATAATTGAATGCGCCGGCCCATATGTATTTGGACAACCAGACAAGACCGGCATTTCAGAAAGACTCATGGATGCACTAATCGGCGATATTGCCAAGACAGAGGCAATTTGCCTTGTTAATCTGTTTTCAACACCCGAGACACCGTTACATTATTTTGAAAGGTTGGGCACGCTCGATTATTACACGCCTGATGGAACATTTGTACCATGGCAGGTCTTTTTCAGGCTTTTGAATGAAGATACCGGTTGCCGTATATGGACACACCCTGATTTAGCAGCATTTCTTGATGAGCAATACAAAAACCTGTATTTTGCAAGAAATATTGCCACAACACATTATGCGGGGGAATCAAGACCGCCACATTCTGTTCTTTCAACCGAATTCGTGCGTACCCAAAGGGCTGCCTTTTTGCGTCCTGTCTGGGATGGCGTTGACATTTCGATAAATCTCGCAAAGCATATAAAGGTTTTGAAGG
>MWEV01000058.1 GCA_002071245.1 Deltaproteobacteria bacterium ADurb.Bin026 | reverse complement strand
AAATATTGTAGGAGGTAAGGATTATGAACAACGCAATATTTAGGGAATATGACATCAGAGGTAATGTAGAGAGGGATTTGACAGATGATGTTGTTAAAGATATAGCAAGGGCGTTTGGCACTTATATGGTGGAACGAGGGAAAAAGAATGCATCAATTTCAAGGGATTGCAGGCTTAGCTCAGACCACTTAAGGGATGTCGTCATAGAAGGTATGGTTGAAAGCGGGCTTGATGTGATTGATATTGGCGTAAAACCTACCCCGCTTTTTTATTATTCTTTGTTCAACCTTGATGTTGATGGCGGTATCATGATAACGGGAAGCCATAATCCTGGGGATCAGAATGGTTTTAAAGTGGCTTTTGGCAAGGCAACGCTGTTTGGTGAAGAGATACAGTATATTCGAAAGGTTATTGAGGAAAAAAGATTTGTCAGTGGAAAAGGTTCTGTAAAGGAATATACCACAATTGTAGCTGATTATTATAATTTTTTGAGGAATAACATAAAGTTAAATAAAAAACTTAAAGTAGTACTTGATGCTGGAAACGGCACTGGCGGAGTGGTCGCATTACCCATAATGAAAGAAATGGGTCAGGATGTTACAGGCTTATACTGTGATATGGATGGGCGCTTTCCTAACCATCACCCTGACCCGACAGTCGAAAAAAATATAGCTGTTTTAAAACAGACTGTGCTCGAGACACGGGCGGATATTGGGGTGGGATATGACGGTGATGCCGATAGAATAGGCGTTATAGACAACGAAGGCAATATCATATGGGGAGATTATCTCATGGTAATTTTTGCAAGGGATATCTTGAAAACACGCAAAGGGGCTACAATTGTATCTGAGGTTAAGTGTTCGAAAAACCTCTATGAAGAAATTGAAAAAAATGGTGGAAAACCTATTATGTGGAAGGCAGGACACTCACTTATAAAACAGAAGATGAAAGAAACCGGTGCGCTTCTTGGAGGCGAGATGAGCGGTCACATATTTTTTGCTGATAAGTTTTTTGGTTATGATGATGCAATTTATGCCTCTCTACGTCTTCTTGAGATTATGGGGAACAACAATAAACCACTTTCAGAATATCTCAAAGACCTTCCAAAGTTATATTCTACGCCGGAAATCAGAATCGACTGCCCTGATAACGTTAAATTTCAGGTGGTAAAAAGACTGACCGAATACTACAAATCCAAATACAAGGTAATAGATATAGATGGTGTCAGGGCTGTATTCAATGATGGATGGGGCTTGGTAAGACCCTCAAATACAGGACCCATCCTTGTTCTACGATTTGAAGCTGAAAGCGAAGATGCACTCGAAAGGATTCAGAAAATGGTGACAAAAGACCTTACCGATATAATGAAGGAGCACGTATAGACAATTAATCGTTATGAATTTAGATTAAGAATTGGATTCAGTATAAAAGCAGCGGTAATATTCTGAAAGTTTTGTTCTTAATTCTCCATTATTTGACTATCTATTATGTTGACTATTCCTGGAAATATCTCAAAACCAGCCCGTTATGCAGGCATTGAAACGAATCGGGTTATGAAGGACCCGGAATCGGTTCATATCCGATTTGCACTCTGCTATCCGGATATATATGAAGTTGGGATGTCATATTATGGATATTTCCTTCTTTGTGAGATTGCCAACACGCTGGATGGGGTGTGGTGTGAAAGGTGTTTTGCGCCGTGGGATGATATGGATAATTATCTGAAAAAGAATAATCATCCTCTCGTTACACTTGAGTCAAAAACGCCGCTTAACAGGATGGATATTGTCGGGTTTTCTCTCTCGTATGAACTGAATATTACAAATGTAATCAATATGCTCAAGCTTGGAGGAATAAAGGTAAAATCAGAAGAAAGGTCAGAGGGACCAATAATAATAGGTGGCGGCCCCTTAATGCTTAATCCGAAACCATTTGAAGGGTTTTTTGATCTTATAGTGGTTGGTGAGGCTGATGAGGTGATTGTGCGCATCCTTGAAATGATGAAGCAGCTTAAAGGCCAAGATAGATTTGAAACGATTCGTGAATTGTCTAATCTGGACGGCGTTTATTCTCCTCTTTTCGGCACGAAAAGTGTGCGACGTTTATATATAACAGATTTAAATAGCTCATACCATGCTGTGGCCCCCCCTATACCGGTTGTGGGTAGTATCCACAACAGATTAAATATCGAAATATCGAGAGGCTGTGGCAACGGCTGCAGGTTTTGTCTTGCAGGTTTTGGATACAGGCCATACAGGGAAAGGTCGCTGGAAAGATTAAAAGAGATTATTGACTGCGCAATAAAAAACACAGGGTATGAAGAATTATCATTTCTATCGTTGAGTTCTGGTGACTACAGTTTTCTTTCCGATGCAATTTCATATGTGAAAGACAGGCATAAAGGTGTTTCTATTTCTCTGCCATCGCTTAAAATAGGAAGCATCAATGAGAATGACATAGATGCGATAGGGGCAATAGCAAGGACAGGCTTTACATTTGCCCTTGAGACGGCATCAACGGATATTCGTTGCAGGATTAACAAGAACATCGATGTGGATGCGTTGTTTTCACAGCTTCCTGTCATGAAAAAAAGTGGTTGGAAAACGCTTAAGTTGTATCTTATGGTTGGATTCCCATGGGAGACAGAAGAAGACCTAAACATCATAGACGATATCATAAAGGTTTTCGATAAATCTGGGATAAATGTGAATCTTGCCCTTTCTCCATTTATACCAAAGCCACATACACCGTTTCAGTGGTTACCTATGGAGGACAAAGACATACTGAGAGAAAAGATGCTCAGCATCAGAGGTATTTTAAAGAAAAGATCTGTAAAGGTTAAATATAGGGACGTTGAAACAAGCCTCATTGAAGGAATCATTTCAAGAGGAGATGGTATGTTGATGCAGCTTTTTGAGCATCTTTCCGATAAGGACACAAGGCTTGAGGCATGGAGCGAATTTTTTAAACCTCAGCTATACCATGATTGGTTTCTTGAAAATGACATAGATATACAAAAATATCTTAAAAAAAGAGATACAGACAAACCCCTGCCATGGGATTTTATAGACATCGGTATTGATAATAAATTTTTAGTAAATGAATTAGATAAGGCTGAAAGGTCTGAGATTACGGGTAATTGCTATGAAGGATGTGCGAGTTGCGGGATAGGGTGCGATAAAAGCAGTTACGAGTTACGGGTTGCGGGTTACGAGTTAAAATCTGGACAGCGGGAACCGGAAGGCCAGGATTCGAAATTAGCAATTTTTCGAAAGATTACATTTCGTTATGCAAAATATGCGGATGCAAGATACATTGGGCATATTGATACTATGAATATTTTGTTGAGGGCGATAAGGTCGTGTGGCATTCGGCTTAAGATGCACGGCAGGTATCACCCTCTACCTAAGATTGCATTGTCAGATGCGCTGCCTGTAGGCATAGAGAGCTTTTGTGAGCTAATGGAAATGGAAACAGGTGATATAAATACCAATATTGAAAATGTTGCAAAAGATATAAATGCAAGACTGCCTATTGGCATAAAAATCCAAGAGGTTGTTGTAGGAAATTTAAAAGATATGTTAAAAGAAAATCTTTATATTCTTATATCTCAAAACGACTGTGAAATTGAGGGGTTGAAAATATGGAGGGTACAAGGCAATAAACGTTTTTACACCTGGGACGGGAAAGGCATTAAAAATTTATGGAAATTGGGTCTATTCCAAAGAATAATAAAGATAGAGGACAGGAAAATCATATGGCATCAGAATTGATAATTAATGTGACTTTTAACGAAATCAGAATGGCTTTTCTTGAAAATAGCATCCCGGTTGAGTTTTTCATCGAGAGAAAGAACGATAAGAATATTGTTGGCAACATTTATAAGGGCAGGGTTGTAAGGATAGTGCCCGGTATGGATGCCGCCTTTATAGATGTGGGACTGGAAAAGTCCGCATTTCTGTATGTAGGTGATATTCTTCTGGACAAGTCAATGTATGAAGAATACGAAGATGCAGAGTTTGTTCCGCAATTGGAGATAGTGGAGAGGATTGAGGGGGTTCTTGAGGAAGGTCAGGAGATAATTGTTCAGGTTTCGAGAGAGCCGATTGGACAAAAGGGAACACGCGTTACATCAAAGATTACCCTGCCCGGCAGATTGCTTGTTCTTATGCCATCCACACAACATATAGGTGTTTCGAGAAGGATTGAGCAGGAAGAGGAGAGAAAGAGGCTTGCTGCTGTATTAAAAAATCTTTG
>MWEV01000057.1 GCA_002071245.1 Deltaproteobacteria bacterium ADurb.Bin026 | reverse complement strand
ACAACTATTGCGTTTGAAAACATTTAGAAATATTTTTTACATACATTTATGAGGTGACGGATGGGTAGTGTTTTAAAATGGAGAAAGAAAAAGATAAGAAAACACAAATATAAAAAGCTAAGAAAAAGAACAAGACATCAACGCAGAAAATAAGAATATCGTAAAATACTTTTAAATCCGGATTATAAATTAATCAATTTATTTATCAGCCTTTACAGGGTTATTTCTTGAAAATGGTATGATAAATATTTTTATCTTGTCGTTATTGATTCCAACATTTTCTGTGGAAAAAAAAGGACTCAAAAGACCCTTGAGTAATCCCGTAAGATAAGGCAAGGGATTATATGACATTGACTGCTTTCTGCTATACATAAACCCTTGGAACCCTCTTTGAAATATTGCATAATATCTCATATGGTATAGTTTCTGTAATTTCGGCGATCTCATCAGCCGTTATTGCGTCATTATTGCCTCTTCCAAGAAGGATAACCTCTTCCCCGACATCAATATTCTCATGATCTGTTATATCCACAAGCATCCAATCCATACACACCCTTCCGACCACACTGCATCTTCTGTCTTTGATTAGAACAGAACCTCTATTTGAAAGTGCCCTTGGATAACCGTCGGCGTAACCAACGGGAATATATGCGATCCTTGTCTTTTTTTCTGTAGTAAATGTTCGACCATAACTGAGCGAAGAACCCTGTTGATATTCTTTAATAAATGCTATGCGCGTTACAAACTTCATTACCGTTCTTAGTTGTAATATATCTGCAATTTCTTTTGAAGGATAAGAGCCATAAAGGGCAATACCAGCCCTGACCATATCGAAACAAGCCTCAGGGTATTTCACTATAGCACCACTATTTGACATATGAACGATCTTTGGGCTGACCCCGCTTTCTTTCAGAAAATTCAATGAGTCTTTGAATTCCAATATCTGCTGGAAACCATATTCATCCCTTTTTTCCGAAGAGGCAAAATGACTCATAAAACCTTCTACTTCTAATTTGCAATCACCCTTTATCTGTTTTATCAAAAAATGCAGTTCGTTGTATTTGAAACCAAGCCTTCCCATACCTGTATCCATTTTTAAATGAATTTTCAGTGGCTCATTATGGTGTAAAGATTCCCGTTTAAGCTCTATGAGTGTATTGATATCATGCACGACAGGCATCAGATTGCTCTCATATACATGTTTAATCTCGCTATTCATTAGTATTCCACTCATAACGAGAATTGGCAGATTGACACCTCTGTTTCTTAATTCAATGCCCTCGTGTGTTATGGCAACACCAAGATAATCTGCACCAAGTTCTTCGAGTTTTCTTGCTATTTCTGATGAGCCATGTCCATATGCATCAGCCTTGACTACACAAAGAATTTTCACATTGTGTGGCAACAAAGATTTTATGACGATGAAATTGTGTTCAATGGCTTGTAGATCAATAAAAGCACATGCCCTTTCGATATTTATCATTGTAATCTTTTGAACATCCTTTTATAAGCATCAATAGTTTTCAATAGTTCATCATTTCCATGCGAAAGCGTTATGAAAGATGCTTCAAAAGGGCTCGGAGCAAAAGACAAACCCTCTTCAATCATTATCTTAAAAAATTTTTCATAAAGTTTTCTATTAGAAGACATGGCCGAATCATAATCATTCACAGGGTTATCAGAAAAGAAACCAGTAAACATACCTGTAATATTATTTACGACATATGGGATACCGCAATCTCTGGCAATATCACATACAGCTTTTTTAAGTTTAATTCCGTAATCAGCAATATTATCATATATATGCAAATTGTTCTTCAGGTAATTTATCACATATATTCCGGCCCTGACTGCAACGGGGTTACCTGATAAGGTACCTGCTTGATAGACATCTCCAAGAGGTGAGACACATTCCATAATCTTCTGTTTTCCTCCATAAAGACCAATAGGAAAGCCTCCCCCTATTATCTTGCCCATACATGTAATATCAGGGTCAATATTGTAAATATGCTGTGCCCCGCCAAATGCAACCCTGAATCCCGTTATAACCTCATCAAAGATAATCATTATTCCTGCATTTCTGCAAAGCACCTCAAGGTCTTTAAGGAAATTACTTTCAGGCAAAACAACCCCTACATTACCCATAATTGGCTCAACGATGACACATGCAATATCTTTGTTTTTTTCAACAATTCTCATTACAGAATCAATATGATTGAATTCTGCAATATGGGTATGTTTTGCAAGGTCATAAGGCACCCCTTTGCTATCAGGCACACCAAAAGTGGCAAGCCCAGAGCCTGCCTTAACGAGAAGACTATCTACATGTCCATGATAACAGCCTCTGAATTTTATGACACCGTTTTTGCCGGTATACCCTCTCGCAAGCCTTATAGCGCTCATAGTTGCTTCGGTGCCTGAACTCGTTAATCTCAAGAGTTCTATGGATGGAAAAGCATCTGTTATCAGTTTTGCCAGTTCTATTTCGTTTGGGTGACACGCACCAAAGCTTGTGCCATTTTCAAGCGCATCAATTACCTCTTTTATTAGTCCACTATCTGCATGGCCCAATATAATCGCGCCCCATGAGGCGACATAGTCAAGGTATGAGTTGCCGTCAACATCATAAATATATGCACCTTTAGCCCTTTTCACAAAAAACGGGTTATCATTGACGGATATGAATGCCCTTACCGGGCTGTTTACACCGCCTGGCATCATTTTTTTAGCTTTATCAAAAAATATTTTTGATTTCTCTTTATTCATAGTTCAATGTAAGCGCTGTCTTTTTAAGTTCCTTTTTGCTGAAAAACATCCTGTAGTCTTTTATGCCTGTTTTTTCAGATATTCGACGTGCAATATCATTACATTCCTCAATGCTTTTTCCATGTATCATTGTATACATGCTGTAATCCCAATACCCTCCCCTGTCTCTTTCATAGCAATGGCTTACCTCTGGAAAAGATGCCATAATTTTCCCTGCATTTTCAATATTAAACTCATCGATTTTCCAGACAACCATCGCATTATGGGTATAGGAAGCCCTTCTATGATAAAGAATTGCAGCGATTCGCCTTATGATCCCTTCTTTTTTCATCTGTAAAAGCTTTTCTATAAGCTCTTTTTCTTCGATTCCCATTT
>MWEV01000056.1 GCA_002071245.1 Deltaproteobacteria bacterium ADurb.Bin026 | reverse complement strand
CTATACAGAGATGCGCGTTTTTTGCTCTATGGAGGTGGAACCTCTGAGATATTGAGAACACTTATAGCAAAAGCATGTATTAAAGAATAAAATCGTTCAATGTCATACGCTCAGGGTTGATGTACAGATGTTTCTAAAACCTTGAACAACATTTGTCGGGAGGGATTTCATGGGTGACGAAAAGCGTATAAAGGTTCTGGTTGCAAAGCCCGGTCTTGACGGGCACGACAGGGGGGCCAAGGTGGTTGCACAGGCTTTAAAGGCTGCCGGTATGGAGGTCATATATTCAGGGCTTCACAAAACAGTGGATCAGATTGTAAACATAGCAATCCAGGAGGATGTCGATGTGATTGGGCTTTCCATAATGTCAGGGGCGCATATCCCAATTTCACAGAAACTCTTTAAAAGACTTGCTGAAAAAGGCATTACAGATAAGGCTGTATTTGTCGGGGGCGTCATACCAGGACAGGACATCCCAAAACTTATGGAAATCGGTGTCACCGGTGTTTTTCCCGGGGGCACCCCTCTTTCTGAAACAATAGCATTCTTGAAAAAAACCGCAAAAAGGGTATAGGAGGAAGATATGGCTGTTCCACGATATATAAAGGACGAAAGGGATCAGATACTGGACGTTATACTGGAATCGGGCATTCACGTAAAACCATCCTATTCACCTGAAGACCTTGAACGTATCGGGTTTGATTATGAAAAGGACGTTGCAGACCCCGGAAAATACCCTTTTACAAGGGGCATTCATCCCCTCGGCTACAGGTCAAGGGCATGGACTACAAGACAGTATACCGGTTTTGGCACGCCAGAAGAGACAAACAAGCGTTTCCTTTTAATGATATCACATGGTCAGACCGGGCTTAATGTTGCATTCGATTTGCCTACACAGATGGGTTATGATTCGGACAACCCCATGGCAGAAGGTGAGGTGGGCAGGGTCGGAATGGCGGTCGATACCTTATATGACTTCGAAATTGCCTTTAAAGATATAAAGCTCGACAAAATAGGGGCTGGGCTAACTATTAATGCAGTCGCATCAATCATGCTTGCTATGTATCAGGCGGTCGCTGAAAAATACGGTTATGATGCAAAGGCGATTTCTGCTACACCTCAAAACGATATTTTAAAAGAAATGATAGGCAGGGGCGCATGGATTTTTCCTGTTGAACCAGCGGTGAAACTGATAGGCGACACCATAGAATACTCCATGACAACCATGCCGAGGACGAACCCGGTAAGCGTATGTGGTTATCATATAAGGGAGTCAGGTGCAACACCTGCCCAGGAGATCGCCTATGCGATACTTATTGCGAATGCCTACATAGATAATGTGCTTGCAAGGGGCTATGATGTAGACGATTTTGTGGGGAGATTTTCATTTAACCTCAACGTATTCGGAAACATGTGGGAACAGATTGCAAAGTTCAGGGCAGCGAGAAAGCTCTGGGCACGCAACCTTCAAGAAAAATATAACGTTAAAAAGACACAGAATCTTTTTCTACGTGGTCTTTTCGGCGGCGGCGGATACGGGCTTACCAAGGCACAACCTGAAAATAATATTATGAGAGGGGCATACTATGCCCTTGTCGCTGCACTTTCTGGCGCCCAGACAACAGCGCTTTGCAGTTTCGATGAGGCATATACAATCCCTACTCCTCATTCCGCACTTATTTCGCTAAGAACATTGCAGCTATTGATGGATGAAATGGGCCTGAGGGATACAGTTGATCCGCTTGCAGGTAGTTATTTCATCGAAACCCTTACAAAAGAGATGGAGCAAAAGATTGAGGAAGAGATGGAGAAGATCGTTAAGTACGGTGGTATCGTAAAGGCGGTTGCCGATGGATATATACAGAGACTTGTTGCGCATCAGGCCTTTGAAGTGGAAAAGGGGCTTGAGTCAGGAGAACTTCTTAAGGTGGGTGTCAACATCTACAGGGAAGGTACGCCTATGGATGTCGAACTCCATGAGTACAATTACGAGTCTGCTGAAAAACAGATAGAGAGCCTCCAAAAGGTAAAAAAAGAACGCTCGTCGAGTGAGGTTGCGCGCACATTAAAAGAGCTGGAAAAAACGACGAGGGAGGGCAAAAATGTCATGCCTGCACTTGTAGAATGCTGCAAGGCGTATGCGACAGTAGGAGAAATGACTGGAATCTTCAGGCAGATATTTGGAGAGTTTCAGGAACCATCTTTGTTTTAGTTTCAGGATTCGAGTTTATACCCCTTGAATCCTCAGTCATAAAAATGGAGGGATACATGAGTGACAACGATTACAGGCTCGGTTGTGATATTGGCGGTACCTTTACTGATTTTGTCTTGCTTAATGACAAAACAGGTGAGATTAAAACGGGTAAATGCCTCACAACGCCGAGGGATCCCTCTGATGCGGTTGAAGAAGGCATCAGGGCACTTGAGGATACCACACCTGACTTTGTTGCTAAACTGGACGAACTTATCCATGGAACAACACTCGTTATAAATTCTATTATAGAGAGAAAGGGTGCCAAGACGGGTCTTATCACGACAAAGGGTTTCAGAGATGTGTTGGAGATAGGCAGAGAGATTCGCTATGCCCCATACGACATCTTTGCTGAGTTTCCCAAGCCTCTTGTATCAAGGAGATACCGCGTTGAAGTGGACGAGAGGATAAGAAGCGATGGAAGTGTGCTGAAGGCGCTGGATATTGAAGATACGAGACGGGCCGTTCACAAACTATTGAACATGGGTGTTGAGTCTATTGCGGTTTGTCTCATAAATTCTTTTGAAAATCCAATTCACGAAAAGATGATCGAGGATATTATTCAGAAAGAGGCGCCGGACATATCGACATCGATCTCTTACAAGGTACTTCCTCAGATAAAGGAATATGAGAGAACGAGCACAACAGCCACAAACGCCTATGTCAAACCCCTCACAGGGAGATACCTTTCAAAACTGGCGGGTCGTCTGGAATCAATCGGTTTTAAGGGCAAACTCTTTATAATGCTGAGCAGCGGCGGAATTACCTCTGTCGAAACAGCGGCGGAGTTTCCTGTAAGGATTATAGAATCAGGCCCAACAGCAGCGGTTATAGCAGGACAGTATTACGGCAGACATTTCAATATTCCAGAGATGTTTTGCTTTGATATGGGCGGCACAACGGCAAAGTCATGCCTTATTCAAAAAGGGGTTGCCGGCGTGGTGCCGACATTCGAGGTTGGGCGTGTTCAAAGATTCATGAAGGGAAGTGGACTCACCATACAGGTGCCCGTTGTAGATCTGATGGAGATAGGTGCAGGAGGCGGCAGCATAGCAAAGGTGAGTAAGTTCGGAACCCTGCAGGTAGGTCCGGAAAGTTCTGGTGCAGATCCAGGACCCATCTGTTATGGACGTGGTGGAGTGGAGCCATGCGTAACTGATGCCGATCTCCTTCTAGGTTATCTCGACGAAAACTATTTTCTCGGCGGCACGATGAGACTTGATAAAGAAAGTGCCCGTAAAGGGGTTGAAGAAAAGATAGTCGGCCCTCTCGGTGTTTCTTTTGTTCAGGCCATCTGGGGTATACATGACCTGATAAATGAAACCATGGCAGCCGCTGCGAAAACGCATATAGCTGAAAAGGGCGGCAACCCAAAGATCGTAACAATAGCAGCCTTTGGTGGTGCTGGGCCTGTTCATGCTTACGGTCTTGCAAAAAAGCTCGGTGCACCAAGATTAATGGTACCGCCCAATGCAGGTGTGGGTTCGGCAATGGGCTTTTTTACAGCTCCGAGGGCATTCGACCTGTTAAGAAGTCACAAGATCTCGCTCACAGAAGTAAATTTTGCAGATATAGAGGACATTTTCAAAGAACTGGAGACAGATGCAACAAGGATATTAAAAAAGGAGACCTTCGGCGATACAATAGGATTTGAGCGATCACTTGATATGCGTTTTGTGGGGCAGGGGTCGGAGATTAACGTTTCTATACCTTCGGGTAATTTCTCAACCTTCAGCAAGGCGGATATCCGCAAAAACTTCGATGACACGTACAAAAGGCTCTATGGCAGAACCTACCCCGAATCAGAGGTGGAATTTATCAATTTCAAGATCAGGGCGAGCCTTCCAGAAAAGTTGCTTCAACTGCCAAAACTACAGGTTAAGCAATGTAAAGAGGCAACGATCAAGGGGCAGCGCAATGCATATTCTTCCATTGCAAAAGACTTTATACCGTATACGGTTTACGACAGATACAGGCTTCTCCCCGGAGATAGGTTTACAGGTCCGGCCATTATCGAGGAAAAGGAGTCGACTATGGTTGTTGGTGAAGATGCGACCGTCACAGTGGATGATTTTGGTTTTCTCTGGATCGATCTTAACAAGGAGGTGCAATGATGAGCCGTACATTCGACCCTATCACCCTTGAAATTCTCTGGCGCAGGCTCATTTCGATAGTTGACGAGGCAGACTCCAGCGTTGCCCGGACAGCCTTTTCAAGTCTTTTGAGAGATGCCCATGATTATACCTGTATGTTTACAGACAGTTTTGGACGGGAATTGGCTCAAGGCAGCTTTGCAACACCAGGGCAGTCAGGTGCGATGGCCCTCGGCATAAAAAACCTCGTGAAGAAGTATCCACTTGAATACTATCAGCCAGGTGATATCTTCATCACAAACGACCCATGGGCGCTTGCAGGTCATCTCAACGATGTATGTGTGATGAGTCCGATATTCTTTAAAGATCAGCTTGTCGCATTTACTGCATGTGTTTTTCATCACTCTGACATCGGCGGCAGGGTTGCATCTGATAACCATGATGTCTTCGAGGAGGGTCTTTTTATTCCGTTTGTCAGGTTGTACCAAAAAGGGATACTTAATGAGTCGGTCATGGACATGATACGATGGAACGTGAGGACCCCCGATGAGGTAATCGGTGATATCCGTTCACAGATCGCGGCAAATCATGTTTGCACGGAAAAGATCTGTCAGATGCTGAAAGAGAGCGACCTCGACAACCTCGACGATCTGGCC